>SAAM01000146.1 GCA_009929415.1 Clostridia bacterium
GGCACGGTTTATTCCGTAAAAAGTGTTAACCTAAATTTATTTCCAGTATAAGAATAGAAGAAGGGAGCTGCACTCCTTGTTTGAATTAGATAATTTTGAATCAATCAAAATAGGTCTGGCATCGCCGGAGAAGATCAGAGAATGGTCTTATGGCGAGGTTAAAAAACCTGAAACAATAAACTACAGAACATTAAAGCCGGAAAAGGACGGTCTTTTCTGTGAGGCCATATTCGGGCCGCAGAAGGACTGGGAATGTCACTGTGGGAAGTACAAAAAAGACAGAGCAAGACACAAGGGCGTAATATGTGACAAATGTGGTGTCGAAGTAACGAGAGCAAAAGTAAGAAGAGAGAGAATGGCCCATATAGAGCTGGCAACGCCGGTTTCACACATATGGTATTTCAAGGGAATCCCGTCAAGAATGGGACTGCTCCTGGATATGTCTCCGAGACTTCTCGAAAAAATCCTTTATTTCGCGTCCTATGTAGTCATAGATCCAGGTGAGACAAACCTCACAGAGAATGCGCTGCTAAGTGAAAAAGAATACAGAGATGCAATAGAGGCTCACGGAAGAAACTCATTCGTTGCCAAGATGGGAGCCGAGGCCGTAAAAGAAATGCTCAAGAAGCTTAACCTTGAAGAACTTTCAAAAGATCTCAAGGGCAAGCTCAAGGACGCGACTGGACAAAAGCGTATCAAGGCAATAAGAAGACTTGAGGTAGTAGAGGCATTCAAGCAGTCAGGAAACGATCCTTCATGGATGATCCTGGATGTAATCCCGGTAATACCGCCGGAGCTGAGACCTATGGTTCAGCTTGACGGAGGAAGATTTGCCACTTCAGACCTGAATGATCTTTACAGAAGAGTAATAAACAGAAACAACAGACTAAAGAAGCTGCTTGAGCTTGGAGCGCCAGACATAATAATAAGAAATGAAAAAAGAATGCTTCAGGAAGCAGTAGATGCGCTTATAGACAATGGAAGAAAAGGAAGACCTGTAACTGGACCTGGAAACAGGCCTCTCAAGTCGCTTTCAGACATGCTTAAGGGAAAACAGGGACGTTTCCGTCAGAACCTTCTTGGTAAGAGGGTTGACTACTCAGGCCGTTCGGTTATCGTAGTTGGTCCGGACCTCAAGTTCTATCAGTGCGGACTTCCTAAAAAGATGGCTCTGGAGCTGTTCAAGCCGTTTGTAATGAACGGGCTCGTAGAAAAGGGATATGCACAGAACATCAAGAATGCCAAGAGAATGGTTGAAAAAGTAAAGCCTGAAGTATGGGAAGTTCTGGAAGAAGTAATAAAAGGACATCCAGTACTGCTTAACAGGGCACCGACGCTGCACAGACTGGGAATTCAGGCGTTTGAGCCGGTCCTTGTTGAAGGGAAGGCAATAAAGCTTCATCCGCTTGTATGTACAGCTTACAACGCTGACTTCGACGGAGACCAGATGGCAGTCCACGTACCACTTTCAGTAGAAGCTCAGGCAGAGGGAAGATTCCTCATGCTTTCACCAAACAACATCATGGCGCCTAAAGACGGTTCTCCGATAACAACTCCTTCACAGGATATGGTTCTTGGAGCGTATTACCTGACTATGGAAGAAGAAGGTGTTCAGGGAACGGGATCTGTATTCAAGGATTTCGATGAAATGATGCTTGCGTATGATAACAAGCAGGTTCATCTTCATGCGAGAGTCAGAGTAAGAATAAAGCTTGATGAGAATGACAAGGGACAGCTAGTGGAGTCAACTGTAGGAAGGTTCATATTCAACAACAACATACCTCAGAACCTTGGATATGTTGATAGAAGCGTGGATAAGTATTCTCTCGAGGTAGACTTCATACTTGCGAAGAATCAGATAGGAAAAGTAATAGACAAGTGCTTCAGAAAACACGGAAATACAGCAACAGCACTTATGCTTGACAAGATAAAGGATCTTGGATTCAAATATTCAACAAAGGGTGCGATGACCGTATCAGTTGCGGATATGATAATCCCGGAAGAAAAGCATGATCTTGTAAGACAGGCTGAAGAAAAAGTTGCAAAATATGAAAAGAATTTCAAGCGTGGTCTTATGTCAGATGAAGAGAGATACGAAAGAGTAATCGAGACCTGGGCAGCTACTACTGACCTTGTAACAGACGCTCTTATGAAAAACCTTGGACCACTTAACAACATAAACATAATGGCAGTATCCGGAGCGAGGGGTTCTAAGAACCAGATAAGACAGCTTGCAGGAATGCGTGGTCTTATGGCCAACGCTTCAGGTAAGACGGTTGAGATACCGGTTAAATCAAACTTCCGTGAGGGTCTTACAGTACTTGAGTACTTTACATCTTCACACGGAGCCAGAAAAGGACTTGCCGATACGGCGCTTCGTACGGCCGACTCAGGATACCTTACAAGAAGACTTGTTGACGTATCTCAGGATGTCATCATAAGAGAGATAGACTGTGGAACGACAGAAGGAATCGAAGTAAGCGCATTCAAGGACGGAAACGAAGTAATAGAACAGCTTTATGACAGAATAGTAGGAAGATATCCGGTATCAGATGTGCCTCATCCTCAGACCGGTGAAATTATAGCAAGAAAAGGCGAAGAGATTTCAGAAGACGTTGCGGAAGCTATAGTTGCAGCGGGAATCACAACCCTTGTTCTGCGAACAGTCCTTAACTGTAAGTCAAAGCATGGAGTATGTGCAACATGCTACGGAAGAAACCTTGCGACAGGAAAGAACGTGAATGTCGGTGAGGCAGTAGGTATAATAGCAGCTCAGTCAATCGGTGAGCCGGGAACGCAGCTTACTATGAGAACCTTCCATACAGGAGGAGTTGCGGGTGGAGACATCACGCAGGGTCTTCCAAGGGTTGAGGAGCTTTTCGAGGCTCGTAAGCCAAAGGGACTTTCTGTTATAACCGAAGTTGCAGGAACTGTGAAGTTCGTAGAAAATGGAAAGCGTAAAGACATCATAGTTACTACTGAATCAGGCGAAGAGCATGAGTATCAGATACCATACGGCGCTATGCTGAAAGTCAGAGATGGACAGCATGTCAAGCCGGGCGAGCAGCTTACTCAGGGATCTATAAACCCTCATGATATCCTCAGGGTTAACGGCGTAATCGGAGTTCAGGACTACATCGTTAAAGAGGTTCAGAGAGTTTACAGGCTCCAGGGTGTTGATATAAACGACAAGCATATCGAGATCATTGCGAGACAGATGCTGAGCAAGGTAAAGATCGAAGAGCCAAATGACTCGACTTTCCTTTCTGGAGCACTCATGAGCCTCGCAGAGGTGAGAAGATCAAACGAAAAGCTGGAAGAAGAAGGCAAAGAGCCTGCAACCTTCAAACAGGTTCTTCTCGGAATCACAAAGGCTTCTCTTGCAACAGATTCATTCCTTTCTGCAGCTTCATTCCAGGAGACAACAAGAGTCCTTACGGAAGCAGCTATAAAAGGAAGCAAGGACAATCTGATAGGTCTGAAGGAGAACGTTATAATAGGAAAGCTTATACCAGCAGGTACAGGCCTCAAGCGTTATAAATCAATCCACATAACAAACCTTGAAGAGACTCCAAACTATCCAAAGCAGGATGGAGACAACATAGCTCTGTAAGAAGACTTATAAAATCAGGAATATGATACAGCAAATAAATACCCGCCCTCTGTAAATTACAGACGGCGGGATTTTTTATGTAAAAAGCGCTATGATGACAATGGTAAACGGGAAGACAGTTTACGAAGCTTAAAAAAATAGAAATGGATAAAATGCTGATAATAGGGTATAATGAAATATTAGAATATGAACATTTTATTATAGAGTCAGGATGGAACATGAAATTTGAAGATTTGAAACTTGAAAAACAATTATTAAAGGCACTTGCTGAGGAAGGCTACAAAAAACCTTCTCCTATTCAGGTGCAGGCAATCCCGCCAGCTCTTGAGGGACGGGATATATTAGGCTGCGCGCAGACTGGAACCGGAAAAACTGCGGCGTTCGCACTGCCAGTGCTGAACAAGCTGATAAATCACAAAACAAGGGGTCGAAGAGAAATAAAGGCTCTCATACTGACGCCTACGAGAGAGCTTGCTCTTCAGATACACGAGAGCATCGAAGCATATGGAAGGCACACCGGAATAAGAAGCTGCGTGATTTTTGGCGGAGTATCGGCAAAGCCTCAGATAGAAAAGCTGAGAAAAGGAGTAGATATTCTTGTAGCAACCCCGGGAAGGCTCAAGGACCTTGAATCCCAGAAAGAGATAAATCTGAAAAGTCTGGACATATTCGTGCTTGATGAGGCAGACAGGATGCTGGACATGGGATTCATACATGACGTCAAAAAAATAATCTCCATGATTCCAGAAAAAAGGCAGACAATGTTCTTTTCGGCAACTATGCCACCGGAGATACAGGATCTTATTTCAAAGATACTCAAAAATCCAGTGAGGATAGAGGTGGCTCCTGTATCTTCAACGGCAGATACAATTGAACAGTCAGTATGCTTCGTAGACAAGAACAACAAACACAGGCTTCTCATAGAATTTCTCAGAAGCGGCAGGATATCGTCATCTCTCGTTTTTACCAGGACAAAACACGGTGCTGACAAGTTAGTGAAGGAGCTTCTCAAAGCGGGTATAAATGCCAGAGCAATTCATGGAAACAAATCGCAGGGAGCGAGGCAGACGGCGCTTTCAGAGTTCAAGAGCGGGAAAATAAAAGTGCTTGTAGCTACTGACCTTGCAGCCAGAGGAATAGACATAGATGAGCTTTCCCATGTATTCAACTACGACCTTCCAAACGTACCGGAAACATACGTTCACAGAATAGGCCGGACAGGAAGAGCGGGGCTGAGAGGAATATCTATATCTTTCTGCAACATAGAGGAAAAGCCATATCTTAAGGATATCGAAAAGCTAACCGGGAATAAGATTGACGTAAATGAAGATCACTCATACCCGATGATGATAATGACCGTGCCAGAGAAGGAAAAAACTTCAGGCAGACAGCCAAGATCAT
>SAAM01000147.1 GCA_009929415.1 Clostridia bacterium
ATTCTTCCCTGCCTGTTTGCAGGTCCTGCAAGAGGTATCGCAACGTCAGTCCTGTGAAGATAATCCTTTACCATTATTGCATCGCCTACAGCATACACGCCTTCGATGTTTGTCTGCATTGAATCATCAACGAGTATATGGCCTCTTTCTCCAAGGTTTATTCCCGAATCTCTTAGGAATCCTGTGTCAGGAGATACTCCGATTGAAAGTATGACCATGTCAGTCACAAGATTCTGACCGTCATTGAGCTCTACAGTTATGTTGTTTTCAGTTTCTTCGAATCCCTTAACTCCGTTGCCAAGAATAAGTGAAACTCCGTGGTCATTCAGCTCTTTTTCAGCTATTACTGCCATCTCTGTATCAAACGGAGCCAGTATATGAGGAGCTGCCTCAACAAGAGTTACCTTGATCCCTCTTTCTTTAAGGTTTTCTGCCGTCTCTATTCCAATGAATCCTCCGCCTATGACAACTGCACTTGTTATTTTCTTACTGTCTACTACAGCTTTTATCTTATCAGTATCCGGAACGTTTCTGAGCTTGTAAATCCTGCTGCTGTCTATTCCCTTTATCGGAGGTGCAATAGGCTTTGCTCCAGGAGAAAGTATGATGTAGTCATATGACTCTTCATAAGTTCCTCTGTCTGAAGAATTTACAGTCACTTTCTTTGAATTTACATCTATCCCTGCAACATCACTGTTTACTCTGACATCTATGTTGAATCTTGCTTTCATGGCTTCTGGCGTCTGAACCAGAAGAGCTTCTCTTTCTTTGATCGTCTCACCGATATAATAAGGAAGTCCACAGTTTGCAAACGAAATATATTCTCCTCTTTCAAACATTATTATCTCTGCGCTCTCATCAAGCCTTCTCATTCTCGCTGCAGCAGAAGCTCCACCAGCAACTCCACCTACTATTAAAATTTTCTTACTCATCATAACCTCCAGAATTATAAATTATATTACCCTCACATAAACATTACATAGATTCAATTATTGCTTTTATAAGCTTCTTTACTTTCTCGTTCCTGACTTCATAATTGATTTCCAGCCCGGTACGGTCTCCTTCTATTATGCCTGCCGCCTTCAGCTTCTGAATGTGCTGAGAAACCGTAGACTGTGGAATGTCAAGGCATGTCTGCATATGTGATACATTGCATCTTCCATTCTCAATCAGCCCTTTTGCTATGCACAGCCTTACCGGATGTGCCAGGACCTTTAGAAGCTCCGACATTTCTTCAAGTTCTTTGTAGTTCATCTCCATAATTTACCTCTTTATCTCAAGTTTATTTCAACTTTGACATAATATTAATTTGTATATTGTAATATTACGATATATAGATATAAATGTCAAGCATAATTATGATATTTTTTTATTTTAACACGCTCACCCATAAATGAATAATTCCTATTGATATTGGATATAAATACGTATGAGGCTTTTTCTTTACATTTGGAGGTGATTCTTTGGATCTAATAATTGTAAGGCACGGCAAGGCTGAAGATATTTCACAGAAGCCGGAAGGCAGTGATTTTAACAGATCTCTTACAGATGAAGGCGTGGTTCAGGTAAGAACTATGGCCAAAATACTCAAGGGCATCACAAAATACAATGAATACAAAAATATCAGGATTGTTGCCAGCTCAAGCGAAAGAACCATGCAGAGCGCAAACAACATTTCTGATATTCTGAAGACGGCTGAGGCAATTCCCTATGACAGTCTGTATCATGGCGATTATAATGCACTTATTCCTGATATTGTTTCAGAGCATGCTGAAGCTGACTGTATAATCCTCGTAGGTCACAATCCTAATGTATATTTTCTTACATCCAGCCTCTGTGAGACAAATCTTGAATTTAAGAAGGGCAGTATAGCATGCGTGAAGCTGAATGAAGGATATTCTTCAGGCACCCTGAGGTTTTTCATAAGCTCGGATCTTGCGGACAAAAAAACGAAGCCGGACAAGAATCTTTCGAACTATAAAAGAAAGGTTTACCCGGGCATAGACCTGTCAGACGTAAAATTTGAGTTAGACGAGCTTTCAGACCATTTCTATAGGATATGCGATGATTTCAGAAAAGACCCGTCCGAACCGGAGAATATCCATCAAATGAGGCTTTGTATAAGAAAGATCCTGACTCTCGTAGATTTTTCAAAAGATGACGTATCAGAGGATTCATTCAGACATGTTTCAAAAATCCTGAGAAAGCTCAATTCAGAACTGTCAATAATACGGGATCTGGATCAGTTTATCTACTATGCAGAGAAGACTGAAATCAAAGGCTATTTTGATAAGATGGCAGCTTTGCAGAGAAAAGAACATGAATCTGACATATTCTACAAAATCGACACCGGCACATTCCATGATGTTGACAATATCCTCTCATCTCTCGTATGGCTGAATAAGAATGAAACCCTCAAGGATGTTGATTTATATATAATGAATCTCATGAGAAAGGTAGAAAAGCGCAGAAAAAAACTCAGCCTCGACGAGCCGGAAAAGCTACACAGTACAAGACTTACGGGCAAGAAGATAAAGAATATAATTGAGATATTTCCTGATGGAATCAAGAACAGCACACTCGTTCTTGATAATGACATCAAGAAGTTTGTAAAGACGCTTGGAAACATCAACGATCATAATAATTCGCTCAAGATACTTGAAATACTCTATAAATTAAGTAAAAATCCAGATACGGAAACTGATGATGAAATAGTTTCTGAATACAAGGAGCTCAAATCTCATTTTAAGAGCCTCAGAAAAGAAGAATTCAGGAAAATCAAAAAATAATAAACGTAAAAAAGGCAGAACATTTGTTCTGCCTTAACTTTTGATAATTATGCTCTAACTACGTTTTCTGCCTGAGCTCCACGTGGTCCTTTAGTTATATCAAATGTTACTTTTTGTCCTTCGTCAAGAGATTTGAATCCTTCTCCCTGGATAGCTGTGAAGTGTACAAATACATCTTCTCCATCTTCTCTTTGAATAAATCCGAATCCTTTTTCTGCGTTAAACCATTTTACTGTACCTGTCATGTTGAGGTACCTCCTGTTTTCTTTTATTTTTTATAATTGTTACGAAATAAAAAATTCACATATTATTACAAACCACAGATCGCCATGATTTCTAATAACATGTGAAATCTATACGCCAACTACTATATTCTTATATTACACCAATTCAGTGCAAATGTAAAGCCTTTTTTTTGATAATTATGCTCTAACTACGTTTTCTGCCTGAGCTCCACGTGGTCCTTTAGTTATATCAAATGTTACTCTCTGTCCTTCGTCAAGTGATTTGAATCCATCTTCCTGAATAGCTGAGAAATGTACGAATACGTCTTCGCCGTCTTCTCTCTGAATAAATCCGAATCCTTTTTCTGCGTTAAACCATTTTACTGTACCTGTCATGTTGAGGTACCTCCTGTTTTCTTTTATTTTTTATAGTTGTTTTGAAATAAAAAATTTCACATATTATTACAAATCACAGACCGCCATGATTTCTAATAACATGTGAAATCTACTCGCCAACTAACTATATTCTTATAATACACCACTTGTAAGTAAATGTAAAGCTTTTTTTAAAATTTTATGTTATTTCTGACTTTTCTAACAAAAAAAGAGAAAAGCGCTATGCTTCTCTCTCATCACTTTCGATAAACTTTATTATATAGCTCAGGGTATGGAAGTCTCTGTCGGCTTTTTCCGATAACAGCTTAAGTCCATCTATTATCTCCTGTTCTGAATATATCTCAAGAAGCAGCATGATGCTAAGGGTATTTATTCCCCCGTCTCTGGTGTCAAGCACTCTTGATTTCTTTATATAGTCATTGTTCATTGCATTTATTATGGCTACTCTGAATTCCTCACTTATCTCAATCTGAGGCATGTCTTCAAAGACTTTTATCTCTTTGCTTTCGAGGTCCAGATCCTTTATATTGCTCATTTCAGTGTTGAGGAAAATCGTGTTCTTGAAGATAGCTCCCTTAAAGCTCACGCCCTCGAGCTTGGATGAATTGAAAACCGTATTCTCAAATCTTGCGGACTTCATCGAGCTGTTCTTAAGATTTGCTCCTGTAAATTCTGCCCATCTGAAGCTGCAGCCGTTAAAGCTGCTCGACTTGAAATGAGCTCCTCTGAAGCTTGCATAGTCAAAATTGGAATCTCCGAAATCACACTTGTAGCAGTCGCTTTTTTCAAGATTGGCATACATGAAATTCTTTCCACGCTTTTCAGCATTGTTATAATTCATGCCCTTCTTCTCAACCTTCTTGCCGGGTTTTGCCGATTTTTTAAGTTTATTATCGGACTTTGGTGCCTTTTGAATCTTAATCATGGTCGCCTCCGTTCAATTTTCTTCTTGGTATCTTAAACTTAATACTCTCCTCTATAGCCTTGAGCTGCTTCAGATCCTTTGGATCTGTAAACAGACATGTATAGCCTTCTTCGCCTGCTCTTCCGGTCCTTCCTATTCGGTGTATATAACTTTCCGCGCTTTCGGGAATGTCATAATTATAAATATGGCTTACTCCGCCTATGTCAAGTCCTCTGGCTGCTACATCTGTCGCTATAAGATACTGAAAATCTCCATTCCTGAAGGATTTCATTATCCGCTCTCTCTTGGCCTGCACTACGTCGCTGTGAAGCTTCTGACAGTCATACCCTCTTCTGTGAAGCGATACTTCAAGCTCATCTGCTCTTCTTTTTGTCCTGCAGAATATTATAGCCATGAATGGATTGTCTTCGTCCAGCACTGAGCAGAGATCCCTGAGCTTGTTCCTGTCAATTGATTCAACTACATTCTGTCTTATGCTCTCAAGTGTTATCTCTTCTCTGTTTACCGATACCGTAACAGGATTATCCATATATCTGTATGCCAGTCGTTTTACATGGGAATCCAGAGTAGCAGAAAGGCACAGCATCTGCCTTTTTTTAGGAAGCTTTGTCATTATATCCTCGATTTCATTTCGAAATCCCATCATCAGCATCTGGTCAGCTTCATCAAGCACGAA
>SAAM01000148.1 GCA_009929415.1 Clostridia bacterium
CCCTTATATTTTATATGCTACAGCAGGTTGTTATTCTTCATGAATTCTTTGAATGTCTTTCTTTCAAAGCTTGTATTGGTAACTGCTTCAACAAGTTTTGCTGATTTTGCAGGCTTTAGGACTGCCTGTGATGCAGGGTAGCTCCAGATCTTGTCTCCTTCGAGTTTTGCAAGTCCCTTGTATGAAGGGTTGAAGCTTCCTATAGCCTCCTGTATCTGAGAAAGCGTGCTGTATCCAAAATCTGGCTCAAGTACTCTTGCTATGTCCATAGCCAGCTTCCAGTTTGATCCTATCGCATCATTTTCAAGCGCTTTTCTTGATTTCTGGATTCTTCTCTCAGAGTTTGTATATGATCCCTCTGATTCTGCAAAGCTTGCTCCAGGAAGCACTACGTCTGCTATTTTGGCCATGTCTGACATGTTTACGTCCTGAACTACTACAAACTCGAGTTTTGAAAGGTCTATGTCACAGATGTTCTCTCCGAATGACATTATTCCCTTTACAGTTCCATTTTCAATCTTCTCAAGAAGCTCTGCCTTGTCTGTGCAGATTCCAAGGTCAACGAGTCCCTGGCTGTTTGCATTTTTCTTCATCTGGATTATTCCAGTTCTTGGCCTGTTTACATGGCCTGCCATTACTGCTGTGTTTACAAGCGAAAGCGCTCCGTCATAGCTTAGCTCGCCCTGATTGTATACTATCATGGCTGTCTTTGCCGCTGTGTACATGTCTGCTATCTTCTGTGCGTCTGCGCTTACCTCAAATCCTGCAAGAGCTGCCTTGTGCTCATCTGTCACAGCTTTTGAGTTTTGTGCCACTGCCTTCTCTATCTGAAGAAGGATGTCTGTAGAATCTGCATGAACAGAAACTGTCGCTATCTCATCAAGAAGCGTGTGTCTGTCATTTATCACTACAAGCTTCGCGCCGTTGAGGGCAGCCTGTCTGATCTTGATTCCAAGAATTGTGTTGTTTATCATTATGTCTGATCCTGCAACTACTATCATCTCTGTTGAAAGAAGCTCTTCGTAGCTTGCTGTGGATGCGTCTGTTCCAAGCACGTCAGCAAGTGCAGATTTTTCAGCGTTCATGCTGTATATCTTTGAAGCTCCAAACAGTTTTTCTCCAAGAGTCTTCACTGCGAAGATATCCTCGTTTGTGTACTTGTCTGAAACAAGTATTGCAAGGCTCTCTGGTCCGTTCAGAGTCACAAGGCTCTGAGCTTTTTTTGCAGCTTCGACAAGTGCGCTCTCAAGCGTAGCTGTCTCAAGTTCCTTGTCTCTTCTTAGAAGCGCAGATTTTATTCTGTCATAGCTGTGAGCTATGTCATATCCAAATCTTCCTTTTGCGCAGAGTCTTCCATCGTCAACCTTGCTGTTAACGTCAGACTCTACTCTCATTATCATGTCATTTCTTGTGTTTACTTTTATGTTACAGCCCACGCTGCAGTTTGAGCATACTGTATTTGTTATTTCAGCTATTACAGGAACCGGCTTTCTGATCTTCATTTTTTCCTGAAGCGCTCCCGTTGGACAAACGCTTATGCACTGTCCGCATGAGATACATCCTGTCTCGTTCAGAGGCAGCTCAACTGCAGGTTTTACTATAGTGTCGAATCCTCTGTGTACAAGGCCAAGCGCGCTCACGCCCATTACTTCTTCACAGGTCCTCACGCAAAGTCCGCAGAGTATGCACTTGTCAGGGTTTCTGTCTATGAATGGATGAGAGTTGTCTTCTTTACGCTTGTGCATCTCGCCTGCGAATTTTTCAGGCTTTATGTCATACTCGTTTGAGTATTTGAGAAGCTTGCACTCGTAAAGGTCCATACATCCGCATTCAAGGCATCTTGATGCTTCTTCCATAGCCTGCTCATTCGTGTATCCTGAAACCACTTCTTCAAAGTTCTTATTTCTTACTTCTGGATCCACATGATCTCTGTGAGGTCTGTAGCTTCTCTCTCTGTCTTCAAAATCATCGGCGCTCATGCCTTCGATTTCTGAGTAGAAAGGTTTTTTGTATGCTACCATGTCTCCGTCAAGATATGTCATTATAACCTGAGCCGCTCTCTTTGCATCTCCGATCGCAGCGATCGCTATGTCAGCGCCCTTGTTTGTAGCGTCTCCGATTGCAAATACTCCATCCACGTTAGTTCTGAATGTGCTCTCGTCTGCCGCTATAGTTCCTCTTCTTGTAAGCTCTATATCTTCAAATCCCTTTGGATTTACTATCTGTCCGATTGCGCTTATCACGCAGTCAACCACAAGAGTCTCAGTTACGCCTTCTTTTGGAATCGGTGATCTTCTTCCACTCGCGTCAGGCTCTCCAAGCTCCATTACCTGAAGTGTCATCTCAAGCTGGCCGTTTTCAAGCTTCTTGATTTCAATAGGGTTTACAAGCTCCTTGAATACTACGCCTTCTTCTTCTGCTTCTACTATCTCGATTTCCTCAGCAGGCATCTGATCTTTGGTTCTTCTGTATATGTTGTATACTTCTTTCGCTCCAAGTCTCACTGAAGTTCTGCAGGCATCCATGGCAGTGTTTCCTCCACCTACGATCGCTACCTTTTCTCCTGCCTTGAATGGCTTGTTTGTAACATAGTTCTCAAGGAACTCGATTCCTCCAAGCACGCCTTCTGCTTCTTCGCCCTTGCAGCCAAGCTTTGTGCTGCTCCATGCTCCGATTGCAACAAGAGTAGCGTCAGCAGTGTTTTTTATGTGATCAAAGCTTATGTCTCTTCCCACCTTTGTGTTAGGAACAAGCTTTGCGCCCATAGTCTCTATTATGTCTATCTCTTTCTGAAGTACTGATTTTGGAAGTCTGTACTGAGGTATTCCGTATCTGAGCATTCCTCCGAATTTAGGCATCTGGTCGTATATCGTTACGTCGTGTCCTTCCATCAGAAGGAAATACGCTGCAGAAACTCCTCCAGGTCCTCCACCTATTATGTTGATTTTCTTTCCTGTCTTTGGCTTGAGCTCAGGTATGAATACCTGCTCATTTGCATGGTCATGATCCGCTGCAAAGTACTTGAGGTTCGCTATCGCTACAGGCTCATCCACGAGTCCTCTTCTGCAGGCAGTCTCGCATGGATGCGGACATACTCTTCCTATACTTGCAGGAAGCGGAAGCTGATCTTTTATTACCTTGTTGGCTTCGTCAAACTGTCCGTTTGCTATAAGCCCTACGTATGCCTGACAGTCAGTGTTTCCTGGACATGCAAGCACGCATGGTCCCTGGCAGTCTCCTCTGTGATCTGACATGAGCAGCTCAAGAGCCACCTGTCTTGCTTCTGTAGTTCTTTTTGTGTTTGTCTTTATGACCATGTTGTTTGCGGCTTCTGTCGCACATGATCTCATGAGCTTTGGCATTCCGACTGCTTCTACCACGCAAAGTCCGCATGATCCATAAGCCTTTACTCTGTCGTCATGACACAGCGTTGGTATCTCTATATTGTTTTCTCTTGCGATTTCGAGAATTGTCTGGCCACTGTAGCCAGTAACTTCAATTCCGTCTATATTAAGTCTGATCTTTGACATTTTCGGCCTCCTCCCTATTTTTTGACTACTGCACCAAATTTGCAGCTTTCGATACATTTTCCACATTTGATACAAAGATCGTGATCGATCACATGAAGCTGCTTCACTGAACCCTCTATAGCGTTAACAGGGCAGTTACGCTTGCATACTCCACAGCCTATGCACTTGTCTTCAAGTATGTTGAAGGTGATAAGCGGCTTGCACTGAGCTGCTGTACATGTCTTGTTGTAGATATGATCCTCGTACTCGTTTCTGAAGTATCTTATTGTGCTGAGAACAGGGTTTGGAGCTGTCTGTCCGAGTCCGCAGAGCGAACCGTCCTTGATTTTTTCTCCAAGATCCTGAAGAAGCTCTATGTCTCCGTCTTTTCCATTGCCTTCGCATATTCTGTTCAGTATCTCAAGCATTCTCTTTGTACCGATTCTGCAGTGGATGCATTTTCCACATGATTCTTTTCTTGTGAAGTCAAGGAAGAATCTCGCCATGTCAACCATGCACGTAGTCTCATCCATAACAACCATACCGCCTGAACCAACTATTGCTCCGGTCTGCGCTATGCTCTCGTAGTCAACTGTAGTATCTATCTTGCTCGCAGGGATACATCCTCCAGATGGCCCTCCAAGCTGAACTGCCTTGAACTGCTTTCCGTCTCTTATTCCGCCGCCGATGTCATAGATTATCTCTGATATAGGCATTCCCATAGGAACCTCTACCAGTCCGCCCTTGGCAATTTTTCCAGTAAGCGCGAATACCTTTGTTCCAGGACTCTTCTCAGTTCCCATCGCCGCAAATTTCTCTCCGCCGTTTCTGATTATCCAAGGCACGTTTGCAAGTGTCTCAACGTTGTTTATGTTGGTCGGCTTGTCCCAGTATCCTTTTTGTGCAGGGAATGGAGGTTTCAGTCTCGGCATTCCTCTTTCGCCCTCAAGCGATGCGATAAGAGCTGTCTCTTCTCCACATACGAAAGCTCCGGCTCCTGCCTTTATTCTCATGTTAAAGCTTGCGCCCTCTATGCCGAATATGTTGTCTCCGAGATATCCTCTTTCCTTAGCCTGCTTTATTGCATTCGTAAGTCTTATGATAGCAAGCGGATACTCTGCTCTTACGTAAACCACGCCTTCAGTAGCTCCGATAGCATAAGCACCTATCATCATTCCTTCTATAAGTCCATGCGGATCTCCCTCGATTACCGCTCTGTCCATGAACGCTCCCGGGTCTCCCTCGTCAGCATTACATACAAAGTACTTTGGAGTTGCTGTAGAAGAAAGCGCCGCATTCCACTTGAACCATGTAGGGAATCCTGCTCCTCCTCTTCCTCTGAGGCCTGATTTCTTTATCTCTTCTATTACATCTTTTCTGCTGAGCTGCGTGATACATTTTTTGGCAGCTTCGTATCCGCCTGCCTCTATATATTCATCTATGCTCTCAGGGTC
>SAAM01000149.1 GCA_009929415.1 Clostridia bacterium
AGGGCGTTTGGCTGACAGACATTTCCTATCTGGCCAACTTTGGCCAGGGCCATAAATCTATCTCCGGTCCTGCCTTCTCTGTAGCATGCGGTGCAGAAGCTCGGGATGTAGCCGTTCTTTGCAAGATCGAGGGTTATCTCATCAAGAGTCCTGTGGTCTTCTACGTCAAACTGTGACGTGTTTACTTTTTCGAGCTTTGCCATCTCGTCATATCCGCCTACGCCTGTGCATGAGCCTCCGCTAAGCTGTGAAACTCCGAGCTTCAGAAGGTCTGCTCTGCTCTCCATGGTCTCTCTTGTGGATATTATTATGCCTGTGTATGGCACCGCAAGCCTGAATATCGCTACCAGGTTGTAGAATTTTTCGTCCGTTATGCCGCTGTACTGGGAAAGCTCCACTTCGCTTGCCGCTCTTATCCTCGGGAAGCTCATAGTGTGAGGGCCAACGCCGAAGGTGTCCTCAAGGTGCTTTACGTGAAGCATCATGCCTACTGCGTCATAATGGTAGTCATCATGGAGTCCAAGCAGTACTCCTATTCCTACGTCATCGAGCCCAGCCTCCATCGCTCTGTCCATCGCTTCTGTATGGTATGCGTAGTTGTGCTTTGGTCCTTTTGGATGCATGTATTCATAGGTGTCCCTGTTGTAGGTCTCCTGGAAAAGGATGTAGGTTCCGATTCCTGCTTCTTTCAGCTTTCTGTAATCTTCTACGCTGGTAGCGGCGATGTTGACGTTTACTCTCCTGATCTCTCCGTTGTCATGCTTTATGGAATATATGGTCTTTATGCTCTCAAGCAGGTACTCGAGCGAGCTGTTTACAGGGTCCTCTCCCAGCTCCAGCGCAAGACGCTTGTGGCCCATGTCCTGAAGGGCTATGACTTCTTTTTCTATTTCCTCCTGAGTTAGTTTTTTTCTTGTCATCTCACAGTTGGAATTGTGGTATCCGCAGTATCTGCACTCATTTACGCAGTAATTCGAAAGATACAGCGGCGCGAACATTACGATCCTGTTGCCATATATATGCTCCTTTATTTTTGCCGCAGTAGCATGTATCTTTGCTACAGTCTCACTGTCCTGAGCCCTGAGGAGAACTGCCACCTCTCTGTAGTCAAGACCTTCGTAATTTGCGGCTTTTTCGAGTATCGAGTCTATGAGCTCTCTGTTTGAGCTGTTCTGCTTTGCATATTCTAATGTGCTGAGTATCTCATCATGGCTGATGAATTCAGTTGCTTTCATTGATCTTGAATTGTACATATTAGTTCTCCTTTTCTAAACGGGAATCCTGTCGAGCGATTCTATATATTGTTCGAGTTCTTTTCTTGCGGTAAGTATGTCTTTTTCTTCTCCGAAATTCGTCGGATATATCTCATATTTGGTCCTCTCGCTCCACGGGGTCACCTTTCGCATTATTACATTGGCCCCATTTGAGAATATGAGGTCGAGCTGAGATCTGTCAATTACTCCAAGCGACGTGGTGGCCGGAAGGTTTGCCGATGGAAGCAGCAGCCTTGCCAGTGCGACGGTCCTTCTCGTAAGAAGCGGATCTCCGTTTTTCTCTCCTGCGAGCGGGGTCTGTTCGTGGGATATGAACGGCCCAATCCCTGCCATCTCGCACCCTATCTCTCTTATGAGAAGCAGGTCTCCTGCTATGGTGTCGAGCGTCTGTCCCGGAAGCCCTATCATGAATCCGCCTCCGGTCTCGTAGCCCAGGGCCTTGAGGTTTTTCTGGCAGCCAGTGCGGTCGCTGAGATGATCTCCTCTGTGGATATGCTCATAAAGCTCTGGATCTGAGGTCTCATGCTTCAGCAGGAAACGGTCTGCGCCCGCTTCTCTCATCGCGCTGAGCTCGCTGTATGGCCTCTCGCCTATGCTGAGCGTGATTGCTATGTCTGAGCCGGCCTTTATCCTTCTTACTATGTCGCAGATAATTTCCTCTGTGTAAAACGGGTCTTCTCCTGACTGGAGCACTATCGTCCTGTAACCTGCCTGCGCCGCCTCCAGGGTCGTGTTTACTATGTCATCCGCTGAAAGCCTGTAGCGCTGGGCATTTGCGTTGTCCGCTCTGAGCCCGCAGTATATGCACCTGCATCTGCAGTAGCTCGAGAATTCGAGTATGGCTCTGATATCTACTTTTTTTCCTTTTACTCTCATCGTGAGCTCGTTTGCCTTTTCAAAGAGATATTCATCGGAGCCTCCTTTAAGGAGCTCTGTCAGCTCTTCGCGATCGGGTACATAGCCTTCAGTCATCTGGTCTATAATGTTTCTATTCATCCTGCCTCCTGTCTTGCAGCGCTGTTTTATGGTGTCTTTGATACGGTTACCTTTACGCTTATTCCATCTATCATTCCCAGTTTTCCCGAAAGGCTGCTGATCACATTCTGAGGTGCGTCCACTACTACTGATATTATGCTGATGCCTCTCTGCCTGTATGGAATCCCCATCCTTCCTACTATGTACTGTGAGAATTCGTGAAGCAGCTCGTTTGTAGGGACGCTGCTCTCCATGTCTTCTACTATTATGCTCACCACTGCGATTCTTGTATCCATTTTTCCTCCGATTTTAAGATTTATATGTTTCCTGTTTCTATATTCATATGTTTTCTATTTTGTGAAATAAAAAACACATCATTTCTGATGTGTCGATAAGCAGATATAATTAACAGGCAGACGGATCTCTGCAGCTGTACTCTGTAAAATCAACTTTATCCCAGGCTGTTACCCCTCAGGCTATCAGAAAGATTATAGGTATTGAGTTTTGCCAGAAATCATCTTATGTATTGCCGAAAGCAGTGCTGTTCCATCAGGGTCAGGATTTCCTTTGCCTTCTGGAAGAGCATTTTTCAGCGTAAAAATAATAATCTGGGTCGATTATTACTATTTTATATTATTGTCAAAGATTTGTCAATAGGTCTGATGCCTTATTTTTTGAATTTTCTATGCTTTTCTTACGTGCCTCTCGCTTATAGATGAAAGATCTCTGCAGCCTGTCATCAGCATCGCGTTCTTGAGCTCTGAGCCTATCTGTCTGTAGAGGAGCTCCACGCCTTCTTCTGCGCCGCCGTATACTGCGGTCACGAACGGTCTTGCCATGAGCACTGCATCTGCTCCGAGAGCGATTGCCTTGAATACATCCAGGCCTGTCCTCACCCCGCCGTCTATGAATATCTTCATCCTTCCCTTTACTGCGCTTACTATCTCAGGAAGCACGCTGAGGGTGGACATAGTGTCATCGAGCACTCTTCCTCCGTGGTTTGATACGATTATCGCATATGCGCCTGCATCAGCTGCCTTTACCGCTGCCTCTGCCGTCATTATTCCCTTTACTATGAATGGAAGCTCCGTTGAAGATATTATCTGGCGAAGCACTTCTTCTGATACCGGATATACTGGTTTTCCCTGTGCTGCAAGTATTGCAAGGCCGGCTGCATCAACGTCCATAGCTACTGCCATGGCTCCGGCTGCCTCTGATGTCCTTATTTTTTCGATTACCTCGTCTCTGCTCCACGGCTTGATCGTAGGGATTCCGTGTCCGCCGCATTCCTTTATGGAATCGGCTGTGCCGTCAAATACCCTTGGATCTACTCCGTCACCTGTGAATCCTACGCTTCCTGCATTCTTGCTTCCTTTTACTATGATCTCTGAGTATCTGAGGTCATCGTAGAGGTCGCTGTAGTGAAGCTGAACTGCGCCTACCGGAGCCGCAAATACCGGAAGGTCGAATTTCTTTCCAAAAAGCTCTATTGAAATATCCGGATCTGTTACGTCATGCAGCGTGTCCATGTTGAGCGCTACATCCTTGAAGGCCTGAAAGTTTCTTATGAATCCTATTCCGCTTGCCTTTCCTCCAGGTCCTGGTATTACGCCCTTGCAGGCTACTCCATTGCACTGTGGACAGACTTTGCAGTGTGGTCCTATGTTCTTTTTTGCGTTTGCGATTACTTCCTGATAGTTCATGTCATTCCTCTTTCTTTTATATTGTGTTTTGTGAGCTATTCTGTGCCCTGTGTCTTCAATTATACCACAAACGTACGTCCAGGGGCTACCTGGCTCTCACGAAATGCCTGCATCACTGCACAAAATGATTGTACAGGTTATTTTTTCAAGGTATACTGGAAAAAAAGAGTAAAGGAAGAAATATATGAGCAGATTTTTTAACTATGAATCAGAAACCTGGAAGCAGAAGACGGCCATTTTTCTCGTGAGCCAGATGTTCTCTATTTTCGGGTCTTCGATAGTAAGCTATGCCATAATCTGGCACATAACGCTTGAGACTTCTTCTGCGAAGGTGATGACGCTTTCGATAATAACGTCATTCCTGCCGCAGATTTTCATATCTCTGTTTGCCGGAGTCTGGGCGGACAGATACAACCGCAAGGTCATAATAATGCTATCCGACACGATGTCTGCGCTGGCCAGCCTTTTTCTCGCGATATTTCTCGCAAGAGGCAGCTACAGCCTGGGCATGATTTTCCTGGTAAATGCCATAAGGTCGATAGGTACGGGAATACAGCTTCCTGCGGTGAGCGCAATCCTTCCGCAGCTGGTTCCAGAGGACAAGCTGACGAGGGTAAACGGCATAAACTCTTCGCTGACGTCCGTGCTTCTCATAGCTTCACCTGCGGCCGGCGGGGCACTGCTGGGCACCATGGGATTCGCTGCGGCGCTATACGTAGATGTGTTTACAGCCTTTGCCGCCGTGCTGATAATGGCGCTTCTCAAGTATGAGAACATGCGCGAAAAGGATGACTCAGCTCCCGGTGAAGAGGCTTCGACCCTTGCCTTCATGAGGGAAGGATTTGAATATATAAAGAACAATCCGATGATTCGAGATCTGCTTGTCTTCTACATGCTGTTCTTCTTCCTCGTGACTCCGGCAGCGTTTCTGTCACCTATAATGGTGGAGAGAAGCTTTGGGCCTGAGGT
>SAAM01000009.1 GCA_009929415.1 Clostridia bacterium
TTAATGGATATTTATATAAACAGATAGAGAGGACGGGCATGAAGATACTGATTGTTGAAGATGAATATGCTATACGAAGCTTTATTACGCTTAACTTCAAGAGAGAAGGCGCCCTCGGCTTCAAAAACGAGGCGTTCGAAGTTTTTGAGGCTGACAGCGGAGAGGAAGCCATACGAATTTTTGAAGAAAATGAAGATATAAGACTGGTGCTTCTTGACGTAATGCTTCCAGGGATAGACGGATTTGAGGTACTCAGATACCTCAGGGAAAAGAGCGATGAGATAGGGATAATAATGCTGACGGCAAGGACTCATGAGCAGGACAAGGTAATGGGTCTGGAATATGGAGCAGATGACTATATCAGCAAGCCCTTCAGTCCGGCTGAGCTCATTGCGAGAGTACGCTCCCTTATAAGGAGGCTTTCTCTGGCAAATGGCGATGAGAATGAGAAATATATCAAGAGCGGAATATTCAAGATAGACATGGAGGACAGGAAATTCTTCAGAAACAAGGAAGAAATCGAGCTCACTCCAAAAGAATTTGAGATTCTTGAGCTTTTCATGAAAAATAAAGGAAAATCTCTTTCGAGGGATCATATTCTCAATGAAATATGGGGCAGAAACTATTTTGGAGACCTCAAGGTAGTTGACGTGAATATGAGAAGGATTCGAAAGAAAATAGAAGAAGACCCGGCTAATCCTTCATATCTGAAGACAGTGTGGGGATTTGGATACAGGTGGGAAGAGGATGAAAACTAGCAAGTTAAGAATTAAAAACCTGATAAGTGACATGAGCTTCAAAAACTCCATCAGAAACAGGATAGTCCTGAGCTTTGGAGCCATAGTAGCGCTCACGATAGCAATGATTGAGATGGCGTTCATCGTGTTCGTGTCCAACTACTACTATGGCGGTGTTGAGCAGATACTCAAGGACAGGGTAATAGTCACATCAGAGTTTATAAACAATTACGCGGGCTATTCAAATGTGCAGGGAAAGGCAAGATTTCTTTTCGAGAATTTTCTTGGAGAATCCGACAAAAAGTTCCTTGTGCAGGTGCTTGATAAAAACGGATACGTAATCATGGATTCTTACGGGTTTTCGGACCTGAGAGAGATAGACACATCTGACGTAAAGGCAGCATTTGACAACAGGCTTGAGCCGTATATAGACTCTGACAGCGATACCGGCGAAAAAATGATGTCTATATCGCGGCCGCTGATGAAATATGGGATGATCGACGGAGCTGTAAGGTATACGGTATCCATGGAAAAAATTGATGCAGTCATACAGAGATATGTAATTGCAAGCCTCTCTGTATCTGCCGTAATTTTGGTGTTTCTCGTAGTGATGGCAGTGCTTATAGCAAAGTCAGTCGTAAACCCTATACACAAGCTTACCGCCGTGGCAAGAGAAATGGCCGACGGAGATTTTGAGATCAGAGCGGAAAAATATTACGAGGATGAAATTGGAGAACTCGCAGATACACTAAACTATATGGCTGAGGAGATTACCAAGACCGAAAATGTCAAGAAGGATTTCATATCATCGATTTCGCACGAGCTCAGGACGCCTCTGACATCAATCAAAGGATGGGGAGAGACTCTGCTTCTTGGAAGCGTAGAGCCTGACTCAGATGCAGAAATAGGCCTGAGGATAATATGCAGCGAGGCAGAGCGGCTCAAGGATATAGTAGAAGAGCTGCTTGATTTCTCCCGCCTTGAATCCAGGACGATGAAGGTAAATAAACAGCTTATATCACCAAAAAGGCTTGTGAACAGCGTATACAGGCAGTTCCTTCCAAGAACCAAGGGGATAGATTTCACCTGCACCCTCATTGGAGAGGATACCATGGTGAACGGAGATGCCAACCGTCTGAGACAGGTATTTATAAATCTGCTCACAAACTCACTTAAGTTCATAGGTGAGAATGGAAAGATAGCGCTTACGGTTGAAGGCTTTGAGGACAATGTAAAGATAATGGTAGAGGATAACGGGATAGGCATTTCAGAGAAAAACCTCGAAAGAGTAAAAGAAAAATTCTTCAAGGAGAATGTGAACTCTCCCGGAAGCGGAATTGGCCTGGCACTTGTGGACGAGATACTCAAGCTTCACGATTCTACCATGCTCATAGACTCACAGCTTGGGGTGGGCACGGTCATAACTGTGATAATACCTGCAGCAGTCACTGCGGAGGATGAAGAGTAACAGGAAAATTTGGATTCAGGATTATATGTGAGAAGAGGAACTGATGATGAACAGTAAAAACGACTATAAGGATAAGATTCAGATGAGCGCAAAGAACAAAAAGATAATGACTGTGATCCTTGCCGTTATATTCATTGCATTTGCAGTAAGGATCGGAATAAATATGCTGAGCAGCAAGGATGAGGAAGTAGATAACTCTATCCCGGTATCTGTAATGACTGCAGAAGAAACGGGATTTGAAGAATATATTGAGATATTCGGAACTGCAAAACCGGAAAGAGAATCGGTGATAGTGCCAAAGATACCGGCAACTGTTGAAAAGATAAATGTAAAGCCGGGCCAGAGCGTAAAAAAAGGAGACGTGCTTTTTGTGATGAGTACAGAAGACATTGATTCACAGCTCAAGCAGGCTGAAGCAGGGTATGAGATTGCAGAAAACAACTCAAGAAATGCCTCGGGAGCAGCCTCGGAGCAGCAGCTTCAGCAGCTTAAGGCAGCGATGGAATCAGCAAGGATAAATTATGAAGATGCCAGAGTAAATTATGACAGGATTAAGACGCTTTATGAAAGCGGCGGAGTCAGCAAAAAAGATTTTGAGCAGATTGAAAACGGACTGGCGCTTCTGAAGACTCAGTATGAAACCGCAAAAAAGAGCCATGACTTGTATGTGCAGGAGATAAAGCCGATAAGCTCAAATATCGCCCAGGCGCAGCTAAAGCAGGCTGAGGCTGGATATGAGAGTGCAAAAAAACAGCATGACGACATGATAGTAAGAGCCGACATAGATGGAGAGATTGGCGTAAGCAAGGTCGAGGTAGGAAAGATAGCTGGAGCACAGGGAATAGCTATGACTGTAGTAGACTACAGAAAGATAGTTCTTGATCTCTGGGTCACAGAAGAAAACGTTGCAAGTATAAGCGAGAATTCAGTATGCAAGGTTAAGTTCGATGTACTGCCAGAGAGGGAATTCAATGCCAGAATCGAAGGGGTAGGAGCTTCGGTAGATCCTGCGAGCGGTCTTTATCAGGTAAAACTTTCTGTGGATAACAGCAGCACATTGATAAAGCCCGGCATGTATGCAAGCATAAAGATATTTGACAAAGCAATTGATAATGCAATAACGCTACCTATAGATACTGTAATAAGGGATGGCGAAGAAAGCTATGTGTTTGTTCTGGGCAGTGACGGCAAGGCAAGCAAAAGAAAGGTCACATCAGGTGCAGACAACGGTGAAGTCCTTGTTATATCAACAGGACTTAAAGTGGGAGAGCAAGTTATTTTCAGGGGACAGGATTATCTTGACGACGGAGATTCAGTGAGAGTAGTGACTGAATAGGAAGGAGCAGCAATGAATTTAACCAAGTTCTCTATCAGGAGGCCGGTAACGGTCTTCATGTCGATAGTTATAATAATTCTGTTTGGAGCAGTTTCGCTTTCAAAACTGCCGCTTGACCTGCTTCCAAACTTTGGACTGACATATGCCGCAGTAATGACTCAGTACAGCGGCTCTGGTCCTTATGAAGTAGAAAATATGGTTACAAAGCCGCTTGAAGATGCCATAGGGTCTGTGAGCAATCTCAAGAACATAACATCACAGTCTCAGGATGGCAGCTCGGTTATAATGGTCGAGTTTGAAGACGGCACCGACATGGATTTTGCCACTCTTCAGATGAGAGAGAAGATAGATATGGTCAAGGGCTTCCTTCCTGAAGGAGTGTCTGATCCCATGGTGCTGAAATTTGACCCTTCCATGGCGCCCATACTTTATATAAGCGTCTCATCTGACATGCCTTCTGAAAAGCTGGGAAGCTTTGTGGATGACAATATAAAGCAGAAGATCGAAAGAGTAGCAGGAGTGGCCTCCGTATCTGTAGAGGGCAAGGATGAGAGAGAGATCCAGGTCGAGCTGATGCCGGAGAAGCTTATTGGATACGGCGTGAGCCAGAGCCAGATTGCAGGGATGCTTCAGGCTGAAAACAACAACATTCCAGGAGGAAAGACCTCCTATGGAGAAAAGGACATTATCATAAGGTCTGTCTCAAAATTCAGATCAGTAGATGATATCAGAAACCTTCCAATAAGCCTTCCTTCAGGAGCACAGATAAGGCTTTCGGATATCGCACATGTAAACGAGACCTCAAAGGAAAAAACAGCACTATCAAGGCTGAATGGAGAAGAATCAGTAATGATATCTGTACAGAAGCAGAGCACTGCAAATACCGTACAGGTAATCAACAATATAAAAAAAGAAATGAAAGAAATAACTGATGCGGAAGACCGGGTAGAAATGGTCATACTCTTTGACCAGGCGCAGTTTATAGAAATGGTATTAAATACAGTATTTTCGAATGCGGTATTTGGCGGGCTTCTGGCAATAGCCATTCTATGGCTGTTCCTGAAGAATTTCAAGATGGCTGTATCGATAGGGTCAGCTATACCAATATCAGTGATAGCAACGCTCATACTCATATACTTTTCAGGTATAACCCTCAACATGATTTCTCTGGGAGGGCTTGCGCTGGGAATAGGTATGCTTGTTGACAATGCTATAGTAGTGCTTGAAAATATATACAGATATCACACCATGGGATATGACAGATTTGATTCTGCGACAAAAGGAACTGCGGAGATAAGTTCTGCCGTAATAGCGTCTACGGCAACGAGCGTAGTAGTATTCCTTCCTATAATATTCCTCAGCGGATTTGCGGCAAAGATATTCAAGGAGCTTGCAATGACCGTGAGTTTTTCGCTTGCGACTTCGCTGGTGGTTTCGCTAACCGTAATACCGCTGCTCTGCTATATAATGCTTGGCATCGACAGCAAGAAAGAGGCTCTGGGACTTGGAAATCCCGATGGTTCAGTAAAATATAAATCAAACTTGATAACAAAGGCGCTTGGAGCTTTTGACAGTGGGTTTGCCTCGCTTACAAATTTTTACAGCCAGATACTTGAATATGCTGTGGATAATAGAAAGAAAGCGATTGCGACTGCTATGATAATATTCACAGGGTCGCTCGCGCTGATACCTTTTATGGGAGCAGAATTCATACCTCAGGCAGATGAAGGAAAAATAGATATTGCTATAGAGATGCCAAAGGGTACCGCCCTGGAGGAAACAGACCGGGTAGTCAGAAAGGTAGAAAAGTATCTGATGGGAAATCAGGACATAGACAAGATTTCCGCGGTAACCGGTGCAGCGTCCGGAATGGGAGTAAGCTCAGCGAACGCAGCAAGCATAACGGTTGTCCTTATTGATCAGAATGATAGAAAAAACAGCACTGCAGATGTCGCTGAGCAGATCAGGAGATTTGCTGCAGATATCGCAGGCTGTGATATAAACGTGACTCAGACTCAGTCGATGGGAATGGGAACCTCATCGCAGGCAGGAGTATCGCTCAATATTTATGGTGATGACATGGACAGACTCAGAGTAATATCTGCAGAGATAGAAAGAATAATGGCCGGGGTTGAGGGTGTCAGAGGTATAAAAAGCAGCATCTCGGACGGATCTCCTGAGCTGCAGATAGAGGTTGACAAGGCAAAGGCAGCTTCCTATGGAATGACAGCAGCTCAGATAGCGACTATAGTAAGAAATTCAGTAGATGGAACCGTGGCGACAGAGCTCAGCAGAGATGGCGAGGAAATCGATGTAAGGGTCAAGATAAAGGAAGGCTACTACAGGAATTCTGAAGACATAAAGAACATCTCCATACAGCTTATGAACGGCTCTTATGTTCCGCTTGGATCTCTGGCAGAAATATATATGGAAAAAGGGCCAAGCGTAATAACGAGAGAAAACAAGCAGCGAGCTATAACAATAACCGCTGAGGTATACGACAGAGACATCAAGACTGTAAATGAGGACGTTCAGAAAGCTCTGGACAGCTATGAGTTCCCTGAGGGATACAGATCCTCAACTGGAGGACAGTATGATATGATGATGGAATCCTTTGAATCTCTGGCGCTTATGCTGGTGCTTTCGATACTGCTCGTATATATCGTAATGGCAATGCAGTTCGAATCGCTACTTTATCCTTTCATAATAATGTTCTCGATTCCATTTGCGCTTTCGGGATCGCTCATGCTGATATTCCTGACAGACAAGCCTATAAGCATAATTACGTTCATAGGGGTCATAGTCCTTGTAGGGATAGTAGTAAACAACAGTATAGTGCTTGTTGATTATATTAATACGCTCAGGGACAGAGGAATGAACAAGAGAGAGGCGATAATCCAATCCGGGCTTACAAGGCTCAAGCCAATCCTGATGACGGCGCTTACTACCATAATTGGACTTATACCGCTGTTCTTCAGCAGGGCACAGGGCGCAGAGATGCAGTCTTCGCTTTCAGCTGTTGTCATAGGAGGACTTACATTCTCTACAGTGCTGACACTTGTGATAGTGCCAGTCATGTACTATATACTGGATGACCTTCAGGAAAAAGTAAGAGGCAGACTGTTCAAATCAAATTCAAAAACCACAAGCCTTGAAGGTGAAAGGCTTTAAAATCATAATATAACGGAGGAAAAGTAATGAGTGATAAGGTAAAGGCATATATTGGGCTTACGAGTACGGCGATGTTCTGGGGCGCTTCCTTTGTCAGCATAAAAATCTGCATGGAAGTGTTCGGGCCTCTTTATCTGGCTTTCTACAGATATATATTCACATCACTCATTATATTTTTCGTCCTGAAATTAATGAAGAAGCTTGAAAAAATAGACAGAAAAGATATCTTCAGGATGGCCGCCTCGGGCATAACCGGAGTAACAATGTATTTCGCATTCGAGAATAATGCGGTCCTTAAGATCAGCTCCAATGAGGCATCCATACTGATTGGAACGATTCCGATATTTTCGCTGATATTCAATAGATTTATCTATAAGAGCAGGATAACCCTGAGGAATTTCCTGAGCATTGCAGCTTCTATATTCGGCATATACCTGATAATTGGAGGCGCGAGCTTTTCGCTTAATGTTGTCGGATATGTATTCATGATAATGGCAGCGGTTTCATGGTCCATGTACCAGTTCCTGGTAAAGCCTCTGTTTGAAAAATACAGCCACATGACAATAACGATGTATCAGAGTCTTTTCGGAGTGCTTGGATTCGTACCTTTTCTCAGACTTGATTACATGAATATGGACCAGATGGGGCCGGAGATTATGGCGCACTTCATATTCCTTACGCTGATATGCTCGGCGCTCTGTACCTATCTGTATCTCTATTCTCAGGAAATCCTGGGAATAAACATTGCATCAGTATTTTTAAATCTCATACCTGTATTTACATTCGTATTCAGTTTTGTTATCCTGAATGAAAAGCTTTCTCTCATACAGACGGTCGGCGCGCTGATAGTTATAGTAGCAGTGTCATGCGTAAAGGAAGAGATTGCAGATTCGGCGGGGAAGCATGAAGAACCAGGGGAAATCAATGCGGCAAAGGGGTGTTTAGTTGAGTAGCAGAATTACAACAATAGTAGCGGTGCTCGTAGCCGTCAATCTCGTGTATGTCATATATTCTTTTTTTGTAAAGAAGAACTTCTATGAGAACATATTCATAACCACATCTGTATTCATAGGAGCATTCATAATGAGGCCTATAAAAGCTTCATTTGCATTCAATGCCAAATATGGGTTTTCCATACTGGACCTGATATACTATGCGATAATCGGGTATCTGATTCTGGTTGCCGTGCTCAGGAACAACAACTTCTTTATGATAAACATGTCATGGGAAGCCTTCTACAAGCTTATAAAGGAAGTTTTCAGAAAGAAAGGCATAGACACCTACTACCGGGTTCCTGTGATCTACATAAGTGGCTCAAAGGCGAAGATAGAGCTGAGGATGAACCTTTTTGCAAAAAACGTGATAATGGTAAAGTTTACAGGAGTCTCCTCGGTAATTGAGCTCAGCGAACTAAAGAGGATGCTCAATGAAGAATTCAGAAATGGCTATGCAAAGCAATTCAAGAAATCGAGGTATTTTTACCTGTTTGTGAATATATTCATGACAGTGCTGATTTTACTTATGTACAGATAGCAGAGAAAAAGAGGTGACTGAGTTTGGGGCTGGACAATGTAAGTCTGACAAATTATGAAGATATAGCTTACCACATGAAAAAACTGATGCATGACGAATCATATGTCAGATATATATACGGTATGGTCGAATCCTCCAACAGAAAGGACCCTGAGGAGACATGGTATGTGATACAGCAGATGATTCATATATCAGAGCTTAAGGGCTATTCATCGGTGCAGGCGTGGGGAAGTGCGCTCGCGGGAGGTTTCTATCTCGACAGAGGAAACGCCATGGCGGCCTATGACAATTTCCTCAAGGCTTACGAGATATTCATAAGCGAGGATATGACAGAAGGACAGGCTTACTGCTGCAATGGTATCATGATGGTATACAATCATTATGGTCAGTTTGAGAATGCTCTTGAATGGGGACTTCGAGGAATTGATATGGCAGAGGAGCATGATCTTGGAGAGCTGATATTTTCCATAAGCGTCAATATGGCATCCATATTCATAGACTATGAAATGTACGATCAGGCAGAAAGCCTCATTGAGAGATTCTTCATGTCAAAGCTCTACTACAATCCTGAAACGGTAATACTAAGAAACAATCATAAGGCAAGGATAAGGCTTGCCATGTCTTTTGAAGATGATGCGCTTGAGCTAATTGAGCGGACTGAGGCAATTGCTGTCCGTAACAAAGTGGAAGGCCTCAGGCATCTCATACTGCTGACTAAGGCTGACATACTCAGCAGCCTTGGCGAGAACACAGATGCAGAGGCGTGTTACCGTGAATCATATGAATATGCTCTAAAGCATAAAAATCATGAAAAAGATGAAATCCTCAAGAAATGGGGACTTCATTATCTAAGGCTCGGAAGGCTTGAGGAGTCAGAGCAAAAACTCATGCAGGCTGAATCTCTTGCCAGAAACAGCGAGAAGCGCTTTATGCTGTCAAAGATACTCACGCATCTTACAGAGCTGTATTCATTAAAAGGGGATTTCAGAAAAGCCTACGGATTTTCAAAGATGAACAATCAGATAATGAGCGATATTTTGAACTCGCAGACCAGTGAGGCGATATACAGAGCCAGCGAAAAGAACACTCAGGCAGCAGAAAAATCTTACAAGGAGCTCTATGAAAGCATAAATGTGCTGGCAGAGACAGGCAAAAAGATAACCTCGGAGCTTGATATGGAAAAAATAAACTGGATACTATATGAAGAAATCTCAAAGCTCATGAAGGTGGATTCAGTGGCCATATGTACCTTCGATGAAGACTCAGGATATCTTGATTATGAGATGTTCATAGAGCGCGGAGAAAAAATTCCGGGGATGAAGGTAAAAATTGGAGAGAAAATCTCATTTGCGGAGCACTGCATAGCCAGAAACTGCGATATACTGATAAAGAACTCTCACAGAGAATACATGAAATATATACCGGAGAATAATATAAGCACTGAATCTCAGTTTGAGATACTGCCAAAATCTCTTATATTCTGTCCCATGATATTTGCAGGAAAGACGACCGGAGTGGTCACAGTACAGAA
This sequence comes from Clostridia bacterium, assembly GCA_009929415.1. GTDB lineage: Bacteria > Bacillota > Clostridia > Peptostreptococcales > Filifactoraceae > Proteocatella. The sequence goes on from SAAM01000009.1 coordinate 9,777, forward strand.
TTATGAGGAGAATGCTTTCAGCTATACTGACCTTAGCAGGATAAGGCTGCTTGCAGGATACATATCAATAGCCGTTGAAAACTCAAGGCTATACAGAGAAGCAAGGCATTCTTCTACTCATGATCAGCTTACGGGCGTATATAACAGGAGGGAAATCCACTCCATAGGACATGCCATTTCGCAGGGCCTTAGAAAGACGGATGACCCTGTCTCCGTGCTCATGCTCGACGTGGACAATTTCAAATCCATAAATGACAGCTATGGCCATCATACGGGAGACGCCGTGCTTAAGAAAATAGGGGAGCTGATAAAGAAGGTGTTTGAAGGCTCTGGCTATGCCGGAAGGTATGGGGGAGAGGAATTTATGATAATCATACACGGAAAGACACACGAAGAGGTAGTGCATCTTGCAGAAAAGGCAAGAGGAATCATACAGGAAACCGCCATAGAGATAAAAAGCTTCATCGTAATCGCTACAGTAAGCATTGGAGTAGATATTGAGGACGCTCGCAGCTTCAATCTCTCAAAATCAATTGTAAGGGCAGACAATGCTCTATACATGGCAAAACAGGGCGGAAGAAACAGAGTTGTAGTGACACAGCAGTAGCAGGAGAAAAGGTGCAATATGAATATCGAAAAGTACAGGAGATCTTCCGAAACAAGCAGAGACCTCGCCAGGACTTACGAGGAAGAAGGAGACTATGAAAAGGCTCTCTACTATTCTCAGAAGACGGCCTCATACATGAATACCATTTTCAGAGTACAGCACTATGAATATCTTAGCAGAAAAATTGACACAGAAAACAGCAGCGGAGACAATAATTACAGAAAGATGTTTGCGGATATGGACAGGATTTCTGAAATATGCAGAGCCATAACTGCAAATTTCGACTTTGAGGACATGATCAGGAAACTCAGCCTGAGGCTGAGTGAAATCATCGAAGCAGACCGGATAAGCTTTTATATATGCGACAGCAACATCACAGAGAATTCCTATCATATAAACATGGAGAATGGACTTATGTCAAAAGTGCAGAGTCCGGAGCCGGATTGCTTCATGGAAATCGGATATGAATGCATAAGCAGCAAAGAAGGCATAATCCTGAATGATTTCACTCCTTCAAACGCAGATAAGGGAGGCTCGCTGATATACATGCCCCTTATCCTGAGGGAAAGTACGCTGGGTTATTTTGGAATCCACTGCAACCAGCCTGGCTCATATGGGGAGGATGATTTTCTGAAGCTGAAGCTGATAGCGGATTACATATCCATATCACTTGAAAACTCAAAATATTACCATGAAAAGAAGTACCATGCAGCCCATGACTACCTTACAGGAATGCTCAACAGAAGAGAGCTCATTTCAATCGGCGAGTCAGAGTTCATAAGGCTCATGAAGGATGAGATGAAGATGTCCGTAATAATAATAGATGCAGACGGCTTCAAGGCTATAAATGACAGGTATGGACATATGGCTGGAGACCGGGTGATAGTAAAGATAAGCGAAGTCATATGCGACAACATAAGAAATACCGATTATGCAGGAAGGCATGGCGGAGAGGAATTTATGATAATACTCTCAGAAACAGGAGCAGACATCGCCTGCGGGATTGCGGAGAGGATAAGGACGGCCCTCGAGAAAAGCAGCATTACTCTTGAAGACGGGACAATTATAAAGACCACTGCGAGCTTTGGCGTATTTGAATTCGACAGGGAAACAGCCAGCTTTGAAGAAGGCGTAATCAAAGCCGATGAGGCCATGTACAGAGCAAAGCAGAACGGAAAAAACCGTGTATACATAAAAAAGAGGAATCAGCATTGATTTGCTGAACCTCTTTTTTTGTGTATTAAATATCATATTTTGTGATAAATATCAGAACTGGATTCTCTGAAGCATCACGGCATTTTCTATATCCCATAGCTCTGCGCAGTCAGTGTCTATGATAGCGCAGGACCTTATGCCGTCCTTTGGTATGGAAGTGCTTCCGGGGTTAAGAATCATTATTTCATCGTCGCGCGACAGCTCTTTGATGTGAGTGTGGCCGTATATGAGTACATCGGCGCCGGCTTCTTTTGCTCTGTATATCATTGCCAGCTTGCTTTCGGTGTATCCATGAGTCACGAATATCTTTCTGTCATTGAACTCAAGCAGAAGGCAGGGATCCTGAAATGGATGCTTTATGACCATCTCATCGACAGGGCTGTCGCAGTTTCCTCTGGCAATATATATATTCTTCATATCATTCATCCTGGCAGAAAGCCCTTTGGGGTCATATCCTCCGGGAATATCGTTTCTTGGCCCGTGATACAGGACGTCGCCGGCATGGATTATCCTGTCGCAGTCCTCCAGTATTTCCATGGCTTTTTCAAAAAAATAGAGACTTCCATGGGTATCGCTTATTATTCCTAATCTCATATATCCTCCTATAAGAAACGGTCTGTGACCTTTGCCCAGAAATCATAGCTATGTAGTCTTAGGACCCTGATTTTTTTGTGACATGTGGTTATGACGACCTTTGAAATGTGATTATACTTGTTTTCTATCCCGTCATTGATTATCAGCAGCGAATTTTCAAATCTGTACTCCGGATCTATTTCTATAAGCGAATCCGGGGAGGTTATGATGCTTGATGTAAATGACCTGTAGGCATTGGTATTTGTCGGGGACAGTGGGGTAATCTGCAGAGTTTCGAGAGAAGGGTCTATTATCGATCCTCCAGCAGAGTAGTTGTATGCAGTCGATCCGGTCGGAGTCGAGACAATCAGGCCGTCTCCGCTGAAGCACTCTATATCCGAATCATTGATCTTAAGGTTCAGGTGGATCATCCTGCTCTTTGTTCCCCTGATCACGACTTCGTTGATAGCGAGTATTTTCCTTCTGACTTCATTCATATGTATGTCAGCTGTAATAGGCGCAATCTCCCTTATTGAGTAATCACAGCCAAGGTAGCTTTCTATCAGCATGTCTATGTCTTTTGGATTGATATCCTGTAAAAAACCGAGGTGTCCGGTGTTGATTCCTACTATTGGGATATCAGGATATTCAAAATCATGTATGGTCTTGATGAACCAGCCATCGCCACCGATTATTATTATAAGCTCAGCATCCGGAACGTAGCTGTTATATACGGTAAATCCGTTTACCTCGAGCTTATTTGAAATTTCACAAAAAACCTCCTGAGATTTTTCAGTCGGATTTGAAGTGACAACAATTTTTCTGCTCATTATTCATTCCGCCTTTCAGATGTAATTATATCATAGAAAAAATTGAAATGCGATAAATTTAGTGATATTATATATAGATGTAAAACATGGAAAAGTCGGGAGAAATATATGTGGAAAATTGAATCGCAAAGGTATGATCAGCTCGTATGGCAATGTAAGGAAGAAAATAAACTCAAGTCAGAGCTGCTTGATAAAATGAATATATCGGTGAGGATGCTCTGCAGCATCAAAAAGGAAAAGTCGGTCACTGTAAACGGAAAATATGTGCCGATGCATACAATGGTATGCGGCACCGACATAATAAAGATAGAGCTTCCTCATGAAATCAATGAGTACGAAGCCCAGCAGATGGGAATAGAGGTGCTGTATGAGGATTTTGATCTCCTCGTCGTAGAAAAGCCATTCGGAATGGTAGTGCATCCGACTCGCAATCATCTCGAAAACACCATGCTGAACGCCCTTAAATACTATTTTGATGAGAATGGAATCAAATCGAAGGTGAGGTTTGTAAACAGGCTTGACAGAGATACGAGCGGCATACTGATTGTAGCCAAGAATGCCTATGCCCACAGCGTGCTCACAAAGGATACATCCATGTGGGAAATGCACAAGAAGTATATAGCGGTAGTGGAAGGAAAGCTTGATGAAAGCGGAACGATAAGGCTTCCTATAATAAAGTCGGAAGATGGGATAAGAAGGATGGTAGATGAAAACGGACAGGAGTGCGTAACCCATTACAGGACCATCAAGAGCAACGAAAGAGCTTCGTTTGTAGAGCTGGAGCTTGAGACAGGAAGGACTCACCAGATAAGAGTCCACATGTCAGCGATTGGACATCCGATTTTCGGAGACGAGCTTTATGGTGGGAACATGGATTTCATAGAGAGGCAGGCGCTGCACTGCATTGAGCTGGGATTCTATTCTCCAAGGCTGGAAAAGGAAATAAGGGTAAAAACAAAGCTCCATGATGATATCACGGAGCTGCTGATGAAGCTAGGCCTGAACTGATGATTCGATATATTCAACAAGATCATGTATAGTAACGAGATCTTCAATTCTATCATCTGGTATTTCAATTGAAAACTCATCTTCGATGGCCATAATTATTTCTACAGCATCAAGCGAATCGGCATCAAGATCAGTTGTAAGATTTGAATCCAGGCTTATGATTTTTTCATCTAAACCCAGTTGTTCGCTTATGATTTTTCTTATCGTCTCAAATATCATAAATTCCTCCTATTGCATAAAATAGCACATAATTACCTCGTAAGAAGTATAATACAATAAGAAGATTAAATCAATATTTTTTTTAAATAAAATTACAGGGAGTCATGAATGAGATACAGAAAACCCAAGAATTACAAAGACAAATTAATTAAATACTACGGAAGCGTAGTAATCGAATCGCCGGAAAACTGCAAGGGAAGATGGAGGGACGTTTTTGGCAACGATAATCCCATATACGTAGAGGCAGGAATGGGAAAGGGCAACTTTCTCATGGAGCACGCCGCAAGGAACCCGCATGTGAACTATATAGGAATAGAAAAAATAGAGCCTCTGCTGATTGGGGCCTCAGAGAGAGTTCAGGATCTGAAGCTCAGCAACATAAGGCTGCTTAGCATAAATGCCAATTTTATCGAGGACTATTTTGAAGAATCTGAAATATCAGGGATATATCTTAATTTTTCAGATCCATGGCCAAAAAAGAGAAACGCAAACAGGAGGCTGACCCATCACAATATGCTTGAGAGGTATCGCCGCATACTCAGAGATGGCTCATCCATTGAATTCAAGACAGACAACAGGGACTTGTTCGAGTTTTCGGTATGTGAGATGAGCATGGCGGATTTCACAGTAGAAGAGATTCAGATAGATCTGCACAATCATGGACTGGAAGAAAACGATGAAAGATTAATAAGCACAGAATATGAAAGCAAGTTTGTAAAAATGGGTAGAAGTATCTATAGGATAAAAGTCAGGGTAGATAAAAATAAAAATTTAAGATCGGGGAGTGAATAATATGTCAGTTACAATAAAAGACGTGGCCAGGATGGCCGGGGTATCGATATCTACGGTATCAAGGGTAATAAACAACTCAAAGCCGGTTTCAAATGATATCAGGGAAAGAGTCATGGATGTCATAAAGACCACAAGCTACGTTCCAAATCCGGTAGCAAGAAGCCTTGTTCTCAAAAAGAGCAATTTCATAGGAGTTATAGTTCCTGATATATCGAACTATAAAATAGGAGAGATACTTAACGGAATAGAAGAAATCGGAAAGATGTACGATTACGATATCCTGCTGTGCAACTCATACGGAGAGCTTGAAGAGGAGATAAAATATATAAACCTTCTTATAAACAAGCAGGTAGCCGGCATACTATTTGTGAGCTGGAACTTGAAAAAGGAAGCCGTAGATATAATAACAGCCAGCTCAATACCGTCAGTATATGTAGCCAAAAATGCCAGGGAATTTGACGTTTTCTCTGTAGGGATAGATCATGAGAAGGCAGGCTACGATGTAGGAAGATATCTTCTTACAAAGGAAAATGAAGACATTATGTTCATAAGTCCGGACCATACCTCTCAGACAATAAACTCATTCATAATAGACGGAGTGAAAAGAGCCTTCAGCGAGTCTGGGAGGGTATTTGAAGAGGAGCATATAAAATATATAAAAGCGGACACTATTTCGGCGTATGAATTCATGACGGATTATATAAAATCTGGAAACAAGCTGCCGGATGCAGTTTTTGCTACAAATGACGATATGGCAGCAGGCGTAATAAATGCGCTTTGCGACAGCAATATAGAGGTGCCGGAAAAAGTTTCGGTTGTGGGATACGACAATACAAAGATATCCAGCATCATAAGGCCAGCCCTTACTACTGTGGAGCAGCCGCTCTATGATATCGGAGCTATTTCTATAAGGATACTGATCAAAAAGGTGGAAGGGTTTGAGATGAAGGAAAAAAACATCACTCTCCCGCACAATATAATAGAGAGACAGAGCTCAATATAAAAAATGCTTTTACAATCAGTGATATATGTAGTATAATTATATAAAAGCACCTGGGATGTGCGTTATAGTCTTATTAAATTCAACCGACAAATATTATATGGGATTCTGAACGTATTTTTGTGGATGACGGGCCTCCTTTGAGAGGATATCAGAAATAAAGATCAAGAAACCCACCTGAGCACGCTCGGGGGTGAATTTTCTGGACTAGACGGCACCTCGGGGCTTTTTTTTTGTATAAAATCAGAAATTACAAGTTTTAAAAAATAAAAATCAATAGTCGCCTTTGTTTGCAAAATAAAAAGATAAAAATAAAAATGAAATTTCTATTGACGCATCCTGCAGAATATGGTATTTTATATACATGAAAAGAATAAAAAACGGAAACAAATGAAATGTAATAAAATAACATTGCATTTGAGGAGGAGGATTTCAATGGAAAACAACAAAAACATGACTCAGGCTACTAACAGAAAAAAAGAAACAATGATGTTCTGTGGAGTGATAACCTGCATAAACTGTGTAAATGAAACCTGTACATCAGACACTTGCGACTTATACGAGGATTCTCAGTCACAGGAAGGATAGAGAGAACAGACATGTTAACAAAAAACAGCATAAAACCATAAAATAGTTTAGTGAAATATACACTAGACTATTTTTTTATGATAAAATATAGAGGTACATGTTTTAAACATAATATTTCAGGAGAGAAAAGATGGATAAGAAACTTATAGATAGGATAAATCAACTTTCAAGAAAATCAAAGGCAGAAGGTCTTTCACCCGAGGAAAAGGCTGAGCAGCAGGATCTGAGAAAAGAATACCTGACAGAATTCAGGAGCAATTTCAGACAGCAGCTGGAAAATGTAGAAATATCATATGTTGATTAGACAAGGAGGCTTTCACATTGAACATAATACAGAGCAGGCAGCTTAAGGGAAACATAAAGCTGCTTAATATAAAGAGCCAGCAGTTTAAGACGAGCCTCATTTCTATATATATAAAGAGGCCTCTGAGCAATGACGAAGTGACGCTTAATTCATTGATACCTTCAATTCTTAAGATGGGAAGCCGAACCTTTCCTACTCAGGCTGAGATATCAAAGGAGCTTCAGGAGCTCTATGGAAGCTCCTTTGGTGTTGGAGTGGGAAAACTTGGGGAGAAGCAGATACTGAGCTTCAAGCTTTCGCTCACAAACGACAGATACCTCAGTGAGAGCATATCTGCAAAGGCATTTTCCGTAATGATGGATATACTGCTTAATCCGCTTGCAGAAAATGGCGGATTCGTAAGCAGATATGTCGAAATAGAAAAGGATGTCCTTCGAGAATCACTTCTTTCAAGGATCAACAACAAGGGAGCCTACGCACTCGAAAGATGCATAGAAGAGATGTGTAAGGGTGAACCTTACAGCATTCATGAGGACGGAAATATAGAAGACCTGGACAGGGTAACTCCTCAGTCTCTTTATGAACACTACATGAAGATACTGTCAGAATCGGAGATAGACATTGCGATAACAGGAGATATGGATGAAGCGGTAATAAGCGAGATAGAGCAGGCCGTTGAGAAGAGCTTTGAATTCAGGAAGAGCGAGATTCCGGCTATCCCGAGGGAAAACATATACCATGATGTAGAAGAAGTAAGATATATCACAGACCAGATGGATGTGTCACAGGGCAAGATAGTTCTTGGATACAGGACAGGCGTGGATGTAAAGAGCGATGAGTATGTGCCGATGTTCCTTTATTCTGTGATACTGGGAGGTGGAGCCCACTCAAAGCTGTTCATGAACATAAGGGAAAAGCATTCGCTTTGCTACTCCATAAATTCATTCCTTGAGAAGCTCAAGGGCATAATGTTCATAACCGCAGGAATAGATACCGTTAACTTTGAAAAGACTGTTGAGCTGATAAAAAAAGAGGTAGCTGACATGAGCGAAGGCAATATTTCAGAAAATGAACTGGATTTTGCGAAGAAGTTCATAAGAAACAGCCTCCAGTCGCTCAAAGACAGCATATGGTCGCTTTCTGACTACTACTATAATCTGAACAACCAGGGAAGAAATGAAAGCGTCGAGGAGTTCCTGGAGAAGATAGAAAAGGTTTCGGTAGAGGATATAAGAAAAGTATCATCTGGCATCCAGCTTGACACCATTTACTTTCTTACAAAAAAAGGAGAGCAGTAATGAACATAATTACAAACGACTGTCTGAAAGAATCCCTTTATCATGAGAAGCTCGATAACAATATGAACGTTTTTTTCATACCGAAAAAGGGATTCACAAAAAAATATGCGATATTTGCGACTGATTATGGCTCAAATGATCTTGAATTCATATCTCCGTTTGACGGTTCGCATATAAAGTTAAATGAAGGCATCGCGCATTTCCTTGAGCACAAGATGTTTGAGCAGCCGGATGGAGTAGATGCTTTTTCAAAATTCTCGGAATTTGGAGCGAATGCAAACGCATTTACCAATTTCAATATGACCGGATATCTTTTTTCAACCACAGACAATTTTTATGAATCCCTGATCCATCTTTTAAATTATGTGCAGACGCCTCATTTTACTGATGAAAACGTGGAGAAGGAAAAAGGCATAATTGCGCAGGAAATAAAGATGTATGAGGACAATGCAGACTGGCAGCTGTTTTTCAATACGCTAAAGGCCATGTATGTCAGCCATCATAACAACATAGATATCGCAGGTACGGTAGAGAGCATATATAAGATAACCAGGGACGAACTCTACACATGCTACAATTCGTTCTATTCGCCTTCCAACATGGCGCTTTTTGTCATAGGAGACCTGAATTGGGACGAAGTGCTGCGTACTGTGAGAGACAACGTAAAAAGCGACAACAGCTTTGACGGCAGGATAGAGCGAATAGCGGCTCAGGAGCCGGATGCTGTAAACCAGAAAGAGATATCTCAGAAAATGGAGGTATCTATACCTATGTTCTCCCTTGGATACAAGGACGCAATGAATGGCGAAACAGAAGGAAGCGAGCTGCTTCACAAGAGCATAGCGACAGATATAGCCCTTGACTGCATATTTAAGAAGGGCAGCAGGCTCAACGAGGATCTGTACATGCAGCAGCTTATATACGAACCGCTTTCGTGCGACTACTCATCACACAGAGATTACGGATATACGATCATATCCGGTGAGACCCGCGATATAGAAAAAACTGTGGGACTTATAAAATCTGAGCTTGAGAGGCTCAGAGAAGAAGGGCTTGATGAATCGGATTTCAGAAGGATAAAAAAGACCAAGATAGGGAGCTTCATAAGATCTTTCGACTCAATAGAAGGAATAGCGAACTCATTCCTGGGATATTTTTTTGAAGGGATAAATTATTTCGACATCCTCGGTTCACTGGAGACAATAACCCTTGATGATGTCAACAAAAGGCTGAAGGAACATTTTGTCGAAGAGATGAGCGTTATTTCAGTGATAGAGCCAAAGGAAGAAAATTAGAGGTGTATATGGATCCAACAGCATTTACGGTATTTGGGATAGACATACAGTGGTATGCGATAATAATAACATCGGCAATGATAATCGGCGTGCTTTTCAGCATAAGAGATGGAGAGAAGCAGGGATTTGTGGGAGACCATCTCCTGGATCTTATGCTTGTGGCGCTGCCGATGGCTATAATAGGAGCAAGAGCATATTATGTAATATTCAACTTTGAGATATATGCAGACAATATAATTAATATATTCAATATAAGGCAGGGAGGGCTTGCAATACACGGAGGCCTTATCGGAGGATTTCTCGGGGGATATATAGTCTCAAAGAAGAGAAGCTTCAACATACTGAAGGTTGCAGATATAATATCGCCATATCTTATACTGGGACAGGCAATAGGAAGATGGGGAAACTACATCAATCAGGAAGCGCATGGCGGGCCTACAGACCTTCCGTGGGGAATAATGGTTGACGGGGTAAAGGTGCATCCGACATTTCTATATGAATCCGTCTGGAACTTGATAGTATTTGCGATGCTGAAAAAAATCTCTGCAAACAAGAAATTTGACGGACAGATGACAGGTGCATATCTGATACTGTATTCAGCAGGAAGGTTTTTCATAGAAGGTCTCAGGACGGATTCGCTCATGATAGGGCCACTGAGGACAGCGCAGGTAATAAGCATAATGCTCATACTGCTGGGAGTATTTTTATTGAAAAGCAGAAAAAATTCAGGAATCGGACCGGCTTACACAGACTCTGCAAAGCCGCAGCAGGATACCACAGGAAATGGGAGAGAATAATGGAATTCATACACAAATCAGTCCTTCTGGATGAATGCATAGACAGCCTGAACATAAAGCCTGAAGGCATATATGTCGACGGGACTCTTGGGGGAGCAGGACATTCACTTGAGATAGTAAAGAGGCTTGACGGCGGCAAGCTCGTAGCCTTTGATCAGGACATGGATGCCATAGAGAATGCGAGAATAAAGCTGGCAGAATATATGGACAGAGTAATACTGATACATTCCAACTTTGAGAATCTTGGCGAAAAGCTTGATGAAAACGGCATAACAGGCATAGACGGACTGCTTCTCGATCTTGGAGTATCATCTTATCAGCTGGATACTCCGGAAAGAGGCTTCTCATACATGCATGACGCTCCTCTGGACATGAGGATGGACAAGAGCCTCACTGAGAGCGCATGGGATATAATAAACAGATATTCAGAGGCAGAGCTTTCTGATATAATCAGAAACTATGGCGAAGAAAACTGGCATGCGAGAATCGCAGCCTTCATAGTCGAAAGACGAAGAGAAAAGCCGATAGAGACTACTTTTGAGCTGGTGGACATCATAAAGGCCGCAGTTCCGAGAAAAGCAAGAGACGAGAATCTGCACCCGGCCAAAAGGACATTCCAGGCAATAAGGATAGCCGTAAACAGAGAGCTTGATGTAATAGAGAAAGTAATCAGAGAAGCTACGGAAAAAATGAACAGGGGTGGAGTGATAGCTATAATTACGTTTCATTCCCTTGAAGACAGGATAGTCAAGAATGTATTCAGGGACCTCAGCGCCGGATGCATATGTCCTCCGGAATTTCCAGTATGCACATGCAATACCGTTGCAAAACTCAAGCTTCTGACAAAAAAGCCGATAATATCTTCAAAAGAAGAGCTTGAAGAAAATCCGAGAGCCAGAAGTGCGAAGCTGAGATGTGCAGTCAGATTATAGGGGAATTACCATGAACAATTATCAGTCGTACAAAGATTATAAGAACTCAGGCAGGAGGACGGCTGGCCCAAGGGAAGGGTCATCACCTGAAGTAAAAAGAAAGCCCGTAAAAAAAACAAAGGCTTCTGTCATCAGTAAGGCGAGGCCGTCAAAAAAGGATACAGCTGCGGCAAAGAGAATCGAAGCACAAAAGAAGAAAGCCGCTGCACAGGAAAGAAAGAACCTCAAGCTCGCAAGGCGGCTTGAGAGAAAAGAAAAGTCAGAACAGCGAAGGCATGCAATCAAAAGCAACAGAAAGCCGCTCATGATTGCCTGCTTTGTTGTGTTTTATATTGGTATTTCGATGGTAATACTGTATAATAATTCAAGGATAGCCCAGATGCAGTACAGCGTCAATGAAATCAGGAAAGAAATAGAAAAGGAAAAAAACTATCAGAATGAGCTCGAAGCCGAAAGAGAGAGCACATTCAAGAGTGAAACCATTGAAAATTACGCAAAATACAGATTGAACATGGTATATCCGTCAAAAGAACAGACTGTTTATATAAAGATTGATTAACAGAAGAGGCAAACATGAAAAGTAGCAGCAAATACAGAGGATTAATCGCGAAACGCCTTAGCTTCAGCATGGCAGTATACTATCTTCTCATATCAGTTCTTATAATGAGGCTGGGGTACATTCAGATAGTTAATCCGGAAAAATATACAGACAAAGCTATAGTTCAGCAGCAAAAGGATGAGATAATCCAGCCGCTCAGAGGCAGCATACTCGATCGTAATGGCAAGGAGCTCGCAGTCAGCATAGTCACATATGACATACTCGTTGAGAAGATATATGTCCAGGACGTGCAGAAGACCGCAGAGGCGCTTTCAAAGACGCTTGAGGATGTAACCGTCGAAGAGTTCAAGGCTAAATACGATGATGACACAAAGCGATTCATACTGAGGAAGAACATACCTCTGGAGCTTGTCGAGGAAATAAAGCAGTCTGAAGCTACGGGGCTCAAGTTTGAAGAAAACTCGCAGCGAAAATACCCATATGGTCAGTTCGGATCATTCGTGATAGGCCATGTCTCATATGACAATGAAGGCATAGCAGGCATAGAATCCTACATGAACAATGAACTCAAGGGAATTCCCGGAAGGAGGATCGTCGTAAAGGACGCGGAAAACCGTGAAGTCCCAAATTCGGAAATAAGATACAATGAAGCCAGAAATGGAAACACCATCGTGCTTACTATAGATGAGGTCCTGCAGCACCATGTTGAGAAGGTTACAAATCAGGCCTACATAGACAACAATGCAGTGTCTGTGACCTCCATCGTAATGAATCCAAAAAATGGAGAAATACTTGCAATGGCGTCAAAGCCAGACTATGATCCAAACAGCCCGAGAGAAGCGAAATTTGAAGTATATGCAAAACAGCTTGAAAAAGCTGAAGATGTAGATCAGAGATCTGCGATAATAAGCAAAATGTGGCGTAATCCTTCAGTGAATGATATCTATGAACCGGGATCTCCATTCAAGCTCATAACCGCTTCGGCGGCGCTTGAGGAAGACAAGGTATTTGCGGATGAGGTATTCTATGACAGCGGATACGTAAAGATAAAGGACCGGACTATAAGAAACTGGACCTCCAGGCCATATGGCAGTCTTACCTTCAGAAAAGCGGTAGAAGAATCTGTAAATACGGTTTTCGTTCAGGTTGCAAACAGGCTTGGGGCAGAAACCTTCAGAAAATATATAGAAGCCTTCGGGTATGGAAGCAAGACTGGGATAGAGATACCGGGAGAGGCGGAAGGCATAATATATCCTCTCAGCAAGACCGGAGAAGTAGAGCTGGCTACGATGTCATTTGGACAGAGTATATCAGTCACGCCTCTTCAGATGATAAATTCAGTTGCTGCAATAGCAAATGAAGGAAAGCTCCTCAAGCCTACTCTCATAAAGGAGATATGGGACTACAAAGGAAATATAATCCACAGGCATGAAAAAGAAGAGGTTAAGGCATCCGTATCACCTCTGACCGCCTCCAAGGTGATGGACCTTATGGAATCCGTCGTAAAGGCAGGAGGAGAGAATTCGCAGATAGATGGATACAGGCTTGCAGGAAAGAGTGGAACCGCACAGAAAGCGGCAAATGGAATATACCAGGCGGGAGCATATATAGGATCATACGTAGCGGTAGCACCGGTCGAAGCCCCTCAGCTGGTGGTGCTCACTATCATAGATGAGCCAAGGGCCGGATCATATTACGGAGGAGTCGTGGCGGCTCCAGTCGCGAGAGATATAATGAGCTATTCGCTGAGATATCTTGGGGTGAACCCGGACAATACAGGAAGCTCAGATTCTTCTCCTAAGGTAGTGATACCTGAAATAAGAAACATGAAGATATCAGAGGCAAAGGAAAAGCTTTCGAAATCCGGACTTGGGTACAGGCTTTCGATAAAGGAAGAAGTAAGCCCGGACACTGTGGTATCCGACTGCTTCCCTAAGCCGGGAGAAAAGCTTACAAAAGGCTCGGACGTCATACTGTATATACAGCAGAAAAATTCTGATATAAAGATGCCGGACCTCAAAGGAAAAACCATGGAGGAATCAGACAAGATACTCACAGGGCTTGGGCTCAACCCATCCTATACGGGAACGGGCAAAGTCCATTCACAGGCTCCGGCAGCAGGCACCAGGCTTAGCCCGGGAACGGTAGTCAGCCTTGAGATGAAGGACGCTTCTGAGGAA
>SAAM01000150.1 GCA_009929415.1 Clostridia bacterium
TGGAATCTCGTGAGTATCTCCAGTTTGCTTTCTTGCGAATATGATTTGAATCCTTGCATCTCTCATTCTCCGTAGCCTATGTTACAGAGTTGCAGCATCCCATGGGTATGGTGTATTTGGCTTGATGCTCACTTTCATTGTCGATTAATCCCGTTGTATAATAAATTCTCGCAAAACTTGCGTCTATGAAAAGAAAGGAAAGCCAGCATCGTCGAGTCTACCTGTTCTTGTTGTTGGTTTGTAATACTAGTCGGAATATACGCTATACGCTCCAGACGCTATATTTTTCTTTTCAACTCATGATTTCTGTGCTATCGTCAAATCGAGCAAAAGGACCCATGGGAAGCGATTTGCTTCGTATTGATCCTGAGGACAGTTATTGCTTCAGCAATTCTTGTGGTTTCATACCAACATGAGTTCATTTTGTTTATACCCCAGTTCCAGCTAAATCATGATTCTCGTGATGGTCTTCGCAGTTTCGGCGCGTTGGCATATACGAGAGGAAAGGTATAAGAATTGCATCTGATTGTCACCTACTATAGGTACAATCGGATGGAATTGTTGTGAGAATTTCCTTAACGCCTTGGAACATTCTTCGAATATTCCAGGTCATTCCTGAATGAAGATTGCACCTGTTGTATGCAATAATCGTGTTGATACAATGTCAAGTTGAAGAGCAACTCAATTTTTCGCTTCAGAGTACCCTAAAGATGCCTTGATCTGGTAGAAAGCATACAATCCGAAGCTTTTCTACATGATTATGAGAATTCACTGTTCTTCAGAAGCTTTCAGGGAAGAGCTTTCACCGTGATGAAACCTTGTGTTTCGAATGCGTTGAGAGATTGTATCTTCAGTTCAAGTGTATACCATCTGGTATCCGTAGGGCTTCCTTCTACTTCAAGGAATGGCTCATCTTTTTATAGGTAAATGTCTTATAAATCGAACTCAAATAATGGTGAACCTGCATATGGATGAAAAGAAAATTACTAGGTGCCCAAATTGTGGCAAAGAATTGCATCTCGATGAGGCCGGCAGATTGGGATGGTGTTCTGTGCATCAGACATGGTATGCCGTTGTCCCTGAAGATGTGGGTTTGGCAGCAACAAAGAACGCAGAATTGAGTAAAGAAAAAGAAGGCAAACGTCTTAGACAAGAAGCAGAACGGCAACAGAAAATTGAAGAGGAAAGGAGACAGGACTATTTGCGTTTGAAACGCAACACCTGGTTCATTGTCTTTGTGATTGTTGTCCTGACCATTTCAGCAGTTCTGATTTTCATCCGACCCAATATCATATATAAAAATGCTCAAGAAAAGCTCATCGAAGGAAATTACCTTGAAGCGATAGAGTCATACCAAGAAATCGGAAGATACAAAGATTCCACTCAAAAAGCCTTTCTTTGCAGTATTTTTATAGACTTGGAGAACAACAATTCCACAGATGCTATTGAAAAAATTCTTCAACTCAGTGCCCAGAAATCGATTAATACTGATATTAAAGACTGGCTTCTTCGGATTGTGTCCTCATGGCAGTCCATTGGAATTACCCCGGAAGGGGTATTGAAACTTATCGATATCCTACCACTTATTAATCACGACAATATCTTGAACAGCAATATGTTGTTTGTCAGTGCGCATGTCGCTATGTTGGGAAAGGATATTCTTGGATATCAAGCTGATGATATTGATGGCGACGGAAAAGACGAATTGTTGGTTTTGAATCTCTCGTCGACACTGGATGTATACGAGATGGTAAAGGAAGGAAATCAGAAGGCACTAGTTGGTGATTCGGTTGCCTCTAGATGCATGCTTGCCTTTGGTGACCGGTTCAGAGATGACTCCGGAGATTACAAATTGGCAGTAAGTTGCTACTGGGAAGCATATCGTCTTGATCCAGGAGAAGACCAAAGGAAGAGGATTGCCGATGTGATCAGTATGCTTCCACTTGGCCTTGACAGGATGAAAGAACGATTGGCTGTTATTGATCTATATGGGGGTTCCGATGAGGTTTCGCTGAAGAAATCAGAATTCGAACAAGACGTTCTGGATTCTATCGCACATTGGACTGAATTGGAGATTCCGGCATCAGATGTACTACGGATTATCAAACTTGCAAGAGAAAACAAGGTATCGTTTGGAAGTCTGGATGATGCAGATACGTTTAGGAAAGCAGCATATGCCGCTTGTACGGGTAAAATTTCCAGTTCTCAGTTTGTAGACTGGAACCATGATGGGTTTGAGGAGTTGTTGGCTACAACACCAGACGGCAGAATCCAGTATTGGACCTTGCAGGACGAATGGTCATTGGAGGCAGACGAAAAAACGGGACTTGATGGTATTACCTTTGAGGTCTATGACCTTGATGTTCCGTTGGTTTTTGCTGTCTCGGCACAAAGTGATGGATTCTGTGTATTGGCATATATGGACGGAATGTTGTCTAATCTTTTTTCTGAGCGGGGAATATCCAAATACAAGCCTAATAGCGGCACAGTTACATTTACACGTTCTTTGCCAGGCTCGATTGATAGGACGGAAACATACGAATACGTTATGGCTGTCTCGTCGGCAAGACCGGTCAGGACAGGGATTGAATGGCAGAAGAAGGATTATCCTTATCCTGAAACGGCAGTTGATGCAGTGCAACGTTGGCTTGAGACCCAAGCGTTCGGTATCGTTGAAGAACAAAAAAGCCTGGAAACAAGCGCAAGTCCTTCTCTGGGATTCAGTTTGCGGAATTCGATACAGATCCCTCAAGATGTGGAAAGGATAAAGATTGAACCATATGCGTTCTATGATACATATTCGCTGTATGAGGTTTCATATGTTGCTCAAAACGGTATGAACGTGACTGTTTATATCATGGCATCATCCAAGGAGAATGGAAGATGGAAGGTCTCGGGTTTTTCCGACAGCTTTATCCTCACAACCTCCTTATCTTCCATTGTATCTGCATCGTCTTTGGAAACACGAAACAAACTATTGGCGCTGAACCAAACGCTGGAGGCCAAAGCTTTAGGCAAAGATGTCTCCATTACATACAAACTTCTTGTTCCTGTTCCATCACAGCTGAATATTATCTGGCAGTCAGGCCAGAAAAATGGAAGTAATGTAGCGTATACAATGTGCCTGTATCGTGATAATGAAGAAACTAAGCCGATAATCAGCTACGACCTGCCGTTTTCCATCTCTAAACAAATGTCCTATCCTATTCTGGTCAAGCCTGGGATATATTTCATACAAATTACAGCTCTCACAGCAGATGCCGTTGCGTATTCTCTTCAGGTTTCCGTAAAAAACAGGGAAGAGATTGAGGTGGAAAACAATGATACCATTGAAAACGCTAATGCAATATCCTTTGGTAAGGCTGTAAGCGCATCTCTTTTACACAATAGTGATGTGGATGTCTATTCCTTTTCTCTTGCAAAGCCCTCGAAAGTGAATGCGACTGTTTCGGCGTCAGAGGATGGTAACAAACGTTCCAGATATGAAATTTCAATCAATGATGTCGCGACTGGGAAGACTTTGAGTGCAGTTGCCATGCAAGGGACGGTGGAGAAAGCCCATACCCCCAACCTCTATCTTGACAAAGGCAATTATGTAGTTTCAATAAGAAAGGGGAACTATTATTCTCCAGACATCTATACCGTGACGGTCAATTGTGAACAGATTTCTTACCAAGAGCGAGAAAACAACGAAGGACGTGCAAGTGCATCGGTTATTCCGATTGACACTGATGTAGTGGGGTCTTTTGGTATAGCAGGGGATGCGGACTGGTTTTCGTTCACGATTGACAGAGATATGATTGTGCAACCTAGGTTCACCTTTTCTCCGCTTGATACGAGTTCCAATGCTTTCTCGCTCACTCTCCTTGATGGGGAGCAAGCGCTCTCTACATTGAAGATCACCGGTAAGGAAAATCAGAAAATCATTATTCCGGCGGTGCTCAAGAAGGGTACATATTTCATCAAGTTAGAGAATTCGATACATACATCTGAAGACTATACACTTCGTGTTGTCACGGAAACAGTTGATGCAGCTGAGGATGAGCCGAACGGCACTTTATTACAATCTACAAAACTTTTACCCGGAATAACATATACTGGACTATTGGGTTCTGAAGATGATGTGGATTACTATTGTGTCTCATTTGATGCGACCGCTACGCTCGAATTAAGTTTCAAATTTGCTGAACAGGCTTTTAACAGCAACATATTTGTAGTTTCCATTGAACAGAACGGAAAGAGCCTTTGGATCCAGAATATCAAGGGAACATCCGGGGGGCTTTCTCAGAAACTGGGTGTTGAAGCTGGAGCATATTACATTAAGGTCCGTCCATCTTTATGGAGTAGTGTTTTCTACTCTTTGAAAATTGATACAGAATAAACAGATTCTTTAGGAGGAACAGATGAAAAGAGTTGTTTTAGTGGTTCTTGGGTTGTTGTTTGTTTCAATGTTTTGCTTTGCAGACAATGTTGGTGTCCAAATGATCGGTGGTCCCGGCATTGACTCCACAGTTGCTTCAGTGGACAACATGAAGCTGAACCAAGAGATTACGATTGATGGTTATGCAACCATAAAATTTACTACAGCTGAGGAAGTTGACCGAATCAATTGGTATCAGAAAGGATATACAGATATTGTTCAGAATGGTTGGTATTGGCGTGATGGATGGGATAATTCTGGGCAGGATGCGCAGTATTATACAATTAAAGCTGACATCATCAATTTGTCGTTTGCTGATAAGGATTTCCTTAAGAACTGCGTGGTCAAGATTATTTATGACGACCAATACATATTCAGAGGTTGGTGTCACCAATATAACTGGAATAACAGTTCCTTTGAAGGGCAGCAAAATAAAACGGCATACATCAATGATGGAGATAGATATCCTATTGGCATG
>SAAM01000010.1 GCA_009929415.1 Clostridia bacterium
AATATTTATACCAGCAAATACAAATCCTGTAAAATATATTTTGATTCCATATTCCGCTATCATATAAAGCGATTCATTACCCTGGCTGTTGAATACGGACACGATCTCTCCTGAAAAGAAAAATACAGCTGAATATACTGCTGCAGCTATGGATACTGAGCTGATAAGACCATATCTGAGAAGCCTTTTCAGGCCATCTGCATCATATTGTCCAAAGCACTCGCTCACCAGAGGCTGCATACCCTGAGCAAGCCCCGAAAACAGCGATGTTGCTATTATCGCTGCATTGGCAATTATCCCATAGGCAGCCACTCCTACATTTCCCGATATTTTCAGTATCACGATATTGAAAGTGAAGAGCGTTATCGACGAAGCCAGCTCATTTACAAGAGAAGGCATCCCAAGAAACATTATCCGTTTCATCCTCCTGATATCAGGACTGAATCTGGAAAACCCAAATCCTGCTGCTTTCCCCCTGAAATGAACAGTAAGCACTAATATGCTGATAACAGGAGAAAGCCCTGTAGCAAAGGCGGCTCCAAAAATCCCCATTGATAGAGGGAACATGAATATATAATCCAGTATTATGTTTGAAAAACTGCTTATGAGCATGGCTGCCATAGGAAGTGATGGGTTATCATCATTCCTAACGAAGGCAAGCAGGATGCTGTTGAATATGAAAAAAGGAGCAAAGGCACATGTCGTAGCCATGTAAGTCATGGTAGGCCTGATCGTCATTTCATCAGCTCCCAGGAAATATGAAATCTGCTCAGAAAAAACCGTTCCTGCCAGAAGAAATAATACCGACAAAGCAATCCCTGCAAGCACTGCATTCATGAAGGATTCATTGTCAGTCCCATCAGATTCGGATTTTCTTATTCCAAAATCAATTGCACCTCCGATTCCGGTCATCATGCCTATCCCCTGCATTATCATGAAAATCACGATTGCAAAATTAAGCGCAGCCAGGCCAGTTGCCCCAAGAGCTTTGGCAATAAAATAGGTATCTGCAAGTATATACAGTGATACGCCCAGCATAGCTACTATATTAAGCGATGTATACTTTAAAAAATCCATTTTTATGTTTCTCATGATTCCTCCGAAATTTCCCTTTAATTAAAAAAAGTGCCAAAAGCACTTCTTCCACGACCTAACGAAGTACTTATGGCACTTAAATGCTTACCCGGTGGCAAGCATACATGCTTTAATTTATTTTTTTATTATATTACATCAGTCTGGCGTATCTGTCAAGTCAGAATTAAAATCAGAATTGCCTTCTATGCGTATAATGACCTTTTCTATCCTTTTGTCTGTAGCGTCAGTCACCTGCATTACAAGATTCTTGAACCTTATCTCACACATTTCGTCCTTAGAAGGAATCCTGCCACAGAGGTTTATAAGAAATCCACTCAGCGTCTCAAAATCCTCGACTGGAAGCTCTGCTTCAAAGGTTTCCTCATATAGTCACCGATGCTGAAATCCCTGTCCGTATCAGAGGATATAAGTGTAAGAAGGTCCTTTACATTGAGTATACCTACTACATTGTCAATACTGCCTTCATAGACAGGAATCCTTGAATACTGCTCCTCCCTCACGATATCTATAAGCTTTTTGAGCCCTGTATCCGAAGCTACTCCTGTGAGCTCCATCCTGTGAGTCATTATGTCTTCTGCCTTCTTGTCATTAAATTCAAATATATTATTGATCATTCTTTTTTCACTCTGATCTATAGCGCCTTTCTCTTCACCCACGTCTATCAGCATCCTTATTTCCTCTTCAGTCACATCATCATCTGTAGAGTCGGGATCTATCCCAAAAAGCCTCACGCAGAAATTCGTAGATGCTGTAAGAAACTTTACAAAAGGATTGGTCACCCTTGAAAGAATAACCAGGGGCTTTACCACTGAAAACGCAATTCCTTCAGCCTTTTTCATGGCTACGCGTTTTGGCACTAGCTCTCCAAACACGAGCGTGAAATATGATAGAATTATCGTTATCACCGTAACCGTAGAAACCTTGAGAACCGATTCCGAAAGCGGTATATTGAATCCTCTTAGAATGCCAACAAGAGGGTCAGCAAAAGATTCGGCGGCAAAAGCACTCGCAAGGAAACCTGCAAGCGTTATTCCGATCTGGATGGTGGCAAGAAATCTGCTTGGCTCCCCCAGAAGTTTTATAAGAAGCACTGCCTTTTTGTCACCGGCTTCAGCCATCAGCTTTATCTTGTTGTCATTGAGCGATATGAGGGCTATTTCAGACGCTGCAAAAAATGCATTAACTGCAATCAGTATAATTAGAAATATAATCTGTGTAATCAAAACTGTCTCCTCCAAAGGTCATTCTTTTTTTTCTGTGTCTCCAGTTTGCAAGGAAGAGCGCTCCTATGACAAACGCAGGCAGAGCGATTGTAAGTGACCATGTTACGCCTATATACCAGGGAAGTCCTGAATTTATTACATTGTAGATCACAAAACCCATATATATGGTGCCTGCAGCAAAATATGTCAGTGCTCCAATGATTTCTCTTCTCCATGATATAACGAGAAGGAATATGAGTATTATTGAAGGAATATTGTGCATAAAAAGTCCTAATGCTATTTCAGCCGCGCTCATTCCCGGCTGAAATACGTCAAGAGAGAAAAGGCTGAGAAAACAAATGAACAGGAATGACAGTATTCTTGGCATCCAGTATGTTGATTTTTTCATCTTAAATTCTCCTTTCAGAGATATTCTACCCATATTGACGCGAAAATATCCCTGCATGAAAAACAGGATTTTCCAAGCAGGGATTAAAAAATCTATTTTGCTTTACACGGAACCGGTTTCGAAGGGCACTTAGGCTTGACTGAGCCCGCTCTTATTATAGCTCCCTCATCACATGCTGCAACACACTTTCCGCACTGAGTGCATTCATCCTGATCTATCACATGCACAAAGCGCTTCTTGCCATTTATAGAATCATCCTCACAGGCATCAATGCAATCTGTGCATCCAGTGCATTTGTCAGCAAGTATATGATAAGTAACAAATCTGCCGCATGCAAGAGATCTGCAGTTTTTCCTGCTGGCATGCTCTCTTATTTCATCTTCATAGCTGTCTAAGCAGGACATTACTGAATCAGCCATGCATTCACCCGATTCGCAAAGCGACTGGCCCTTCATGTGGCTGCATAAATCTGTCAGAAGTCCCATGTCATCCGGCTTCCCTTTTTTCAGGGAGATATCGTTCAGGATCATGTTTATCTGAGATACGCCCTCATATCCAAATACGCATCTTCCGCAGCATTCACGCATGAATCTCTTCGATATCTCCAGCAGGCCCTCAAGCATGCAGCTGCCATCATCATATATCTCCACGTAATCCGTTCTCAGCTCTATTTCTTCATCTAGATTCTCTTCAGAGATGAAATGTCCCACGGGGTATCCCAGATAGATTCCCTTGAAGCTGTCAACTGTGCCCGCTGCCTCAAGTATCTTTCTTCCTGTGGTCATCCTGTCAAATGTATGCATGCCTTTGTTGACGGCTTTCCCTGATATAAAGACCGTCCTCTCAGATGATCCAGATGCTTCCTCCAAGCGCTCAGCAATCCCTTTTACTGATGGAAACGGCTTTTCATCAGCAATGACCTTAATCAGCGCCGACTTGTTGCTGAAGGCAAATCCACCTGCATCCTGCGTCTCGATAAGGTTTATGTTCTCCATGAGTCCAGTATGATTTTTCTTAAGGCCAAGCTTTTCTGATTCATTTTTGTTTATAATAAGGTATGTGTTTTCAGGGTTCCTGCCCGAAAGAGATTTCAGGATTTGCTCTGTGTCTCTCCTGAAAATCTCGAGCGAGACTGGAGCCTCGCTGTATGAAGGCACCAGGTTAATTATAGTTTTATCATTCAATTTCGTCACCTTCCTAATATTCATTCCACAGTTTTGGCCTTGTTATCTGAAGCCTCAGGTCGCACTGCAGGCATCTTTCCGCTTCGCTTATAGCCTGCTGCACAGAAAACTGCTCTTCTACAATGCTGAAGTCCTGTCTTCTCTTGTCAGCATCAGCCATATGAGGCATGATCCGCTGAAAATCGACAAAACACTGCGTTCTTCCTATGAATGGTTCTGCCGCTTCCTTTTCCACAAGCTCCTCAGAAATATCGCCGTCCCCTTCTAAATATTTATCTACCTCAGCGGCTACTTTTCTTCCGGATGCAATTGCAGCGATTACAGTTTTTGTACCCGTCACTACATCTCCTGCCGCATATACGCCTTCCATGCTGGTCTTCAGGTTTTCATCCGCTTTTACGTAGGCATTGTTTACAAGCTCGAGCCCCATATTTTCAGTACCGCCCGGTTTCTGCCCTACTGCAAAAATCACGTTGTCTGCTGGAATTATTTCATTTGTGCCTTCCACAAGCTCAATCACTGCTTTTCTGTTTTCATCGAAATAAAATTTATCTACCTTCTGAAGCTCCACGCCTTCAGCCTTTTCTTCTCCTGTAATCCTCAGAAATGAATGAGCAGAGTGAAGTATGATTCCTTCTTCTCCTCCCTCCCTGATTTCATCCTCTGTTGCTGTCATCTGATTAAGGTTCTCAAGGCAAGCTATATGAACCTCTTTTGCCCCCAGTCTGAGCGCTGTCCTGGCACAGTCATAGGCAACATTTCCTCCCCCGAGAACCACGACTCTTTCTCCAACAGGTAGAGGATCATTCTGTCTTGCTCTTTTCAAAAAGTCAGCATTTACATATACTCCATTTAAATCATTTCCAGGTATCGGGAGCTTTGTGCCCCTGTGAGTTCCTGCTGCCACGATGACTGCATCACAGCCCTGGCCCAAAAGTTCTTCCGGTGATATCCTCTTTGACAGTGTCATGATCTCTACTCCTGAATCGAGTATATGAGCGATTTCCCGGTCGATGACTTCATCAGGAAGCCTGTACGCCGGAATCCCGTAACGGCACTGTCCTCCTGCTTTTTCATTTTCTTCATAGACTGTCACCGAGTGTCCTTTTTTTGCAAGATAGTATGCAGCCGTAAGCCCCGCCGGTCCTGCACCTATTACTGCCGCCTTTTTTCCTGTGCTTTCCGATCTTAAAGATTTTGCTTTCCATGAAAGATCATCATTTGCTGCGGCAGCCCTCTTCAGCCTGCATACAGATACAGGTTTGTTAAGTTCATTTCTCTTGCAGGCATCCTCACATGCGTGATTGCAGATATTTCCCAGAATCTCCGGAAAAGGGACCTTTTCTCTTGCTACTGCCGCGGCCTTGCTGAAATCTCCTTTTCTAATGTAGCGTACATACCTTGGAATATCTATGCTCGCGGGACATGCGCTCCTGCATGGTACAACTGAATCGGAATATGATACATTCTCCCTGATTATTCCAACTGCATCCATTATAGAACCCGTAGGGCATACTTCAATACATGCTCCGCAAAACTGACAGCCTGCTTCCTTTAGCGTTTTTCCTTCTTCTATTCCTGCACGGACCCCGTCCTTTGTCTTCTGGAAGTCCAGCACCTTTACTCCTCTGAGCTCCCTGCATGCTCTTATGCATCTCCCGCATCTTATGCACCTCGTAAAAAGATGGGAGATCAGCGGGTTGCTGTCATCATTTGCAAAAGTTCTGGATTTCTTTCTCCATTTTTCCGGGCTTACTCCCATATACTGATACAGCGACTGAAGCTCACATTTTCCATATTTTGGGCAGCCTGTGCAGTCAGCCGGATGAGATGCAAGAATCAGCTCCATTGCAGCCTTCCTTGTGGCATTGGCTTTTTCAGAATCAGTTCTTACTACCATTCCTTCGCTTACCATCGTCATGCATGACGGCACGGCTTCCTGAGCGCCTTCTATCTCTACCGAGCAGAGCCTGCAGCCTCCGACAGCTTCAAGATCAGGGTGTTTGCACAGATGAGGTATATATATTCCCGAAGCAAGTGCCGCCTCAAGTACCGAATCACCCTCTTGTGCTTCTATATGATTTCCATTAATTATTAATTTCATTTCTCCTCCTGTTGCAACAGACAAAGGCAAGCAGATGTATCATGCTCGCCTGTGCCTGAATAAAAAATCTAGAATTCTTCTATTGATGAAGCTGCGTTTTCTCCGGCAATCCTTCCGCTGTTAAGACAGAATCCCATAGTATTTCCTGACAGTATGAACGGATAGCTCTCTCCATATATATTGCAGGCATCAGTACCTACTGCATAAAGTCCCGGTATCACTATAGAATCCTGATCCATTACCTCTGTCTTGTGATTTATGAGGATCCCTCCAACAGAGCCATATGCCCCTACATTCTGACGGCAGCAGTAGAACGGTCCTTTTTCGATCGGCTGCATGTAATTTCTATTTTTCTCAAATATCTCATCATGTCCCGCTTCGCACATCTCATTGTAATGCTCTACCTGAGCTACAAGACCTGCTACATCTATGCCCGCTTTTTCAGCAAGCTCCTCTATCGTATCTGCCTGGGCTATCGGCTCATATCCAGCCTCAAGATCTCTTTCCCACTGCTCATCAAAATGATCATACAGGTCATGCGGATGCACATGCGATATCATATCCGGACCCTTTTTCTTGTATTTCTTGAGCAGTCTGCTGTCAAATATTGAGTAGGCAACCATTCCTGGCTGAGAGGTAATGGCATTTCCGGTAAATGTAGTGTTTCCTATCTGGTCTTCCGGCATGAATCTCTGTCCATTTCTATTTACCCACAGGCAAGGCTGACGGAATGCTCCATCGAGAATAAAATGATTCATGTTATCAGGAAGCTGGTACATCAGCTCCATTGATGGCTTGGTTTTTCCAGCTCCCGCTTCCCATGCCATTTTCAGTCCGTCACCTCTCATGCCCGGGATTGCAAAGTTGAATATGGTTTTTCCGAACTCATAACCTGTAAGTTCCTTTATCATCTCAGGATTTTCCCCAAAGCCGCCTGTAGCGATTATTACAGCCTTCGCTCTCGCCTCTGTCTCTTCACCGTTGATATTTTTTGCCATTACCCCTGCTGCTTTTCCGTCTTCCATTATGATCTTGTATACCGGCGTCTCGAACATGAATTCAACGCCTAGTTCAACTGCTCTCTCTGTCATTTTCTTCGTCATTGCCGATGCCGACCTTGGTCCTGGCATGCCGCCTCCTTCAGGCTTTACCACGTGCCATGTGAATTCTCCGTCTGAATAAGGCCTTGTAGCTTCGTCAGCGCTGAATGCTCTCTGCACGCCTGCAAACTCCACTCCCATTTCCATCAGCCAGTCAATCGTGTCTCCTGATTTAAAGTAATAGTCTCTTACCATACGAGCATCCACCTTGTAATGAGTGAAATACATGTGTTTTCTGAAAGCTTCCCCCGGAGTCAGGCTTACCATGTGCTGCTTCTGTATCGAGGACCCTATTCCAAGTGGGCCCATCCCCATATTTGCAGCTCCTCCTGTTGTATTGGATTTTTCAAATACAACTACGCTTGCTCCTCTTTCTGCTGCTGCAATGCTTGCAGCCAACCCGGAAAGACCTGCCGCAACTACTATTACATCTTTATCTATTTTTTTCATCATTTTTTCCTCCTTTGAATGTTCAATTCTTAAATCACCCGAATACTATATTGACGGAAAGCTTAGATCCTTGTATTTTCCAATCCTTGCATTTACTGCATCCAGATTTTCCTTTGTGTAGAATCCTCCCTGAGTATGAGCGATTTCCACAAGATGCTTGGCTCTTCCTTCGACTGTAGTTCTGTCCCTGTCAAGGCCATCTTCCTGAATCACAAACTTCCATGTATTTTCCTCAGTCTTTTCAAGAGTGCCTCCAGCACCGCACACCTGGCATTCTATCGGATAATGAAGTCCGTCCCATTGAGCTTCTCCAAGTATCAGTGCGTTTGAATGGCAGTTCGGACACCATCCCATATCAGGATCGCCCAGCCATTTTCTGTCCTGCGGTTCAGTACATGCCGCCTTTAGCACATTTTCTCCTAGAGCTCGTGCTCTTTCAATCATGTCATCATGCAGAAGGCATTGTGATGGTGCCGGCACTCTTGTCGCAAGATACATATCTACGACATTTATGTCAGTAGTGAACATGCCTGCCTGTATCGACTCCAGAGCCATGGACATCCATGAACGCGTGGATCCTCCTACTGCGATAAGTCCTCCCACTCTGTCTCTGTGTTCAATGGCATTTATTGCCTCAAGGAATGATGTCTCGTAGCTCAGCCCTCTCTGAAGGAACTTTGCCATCATTGCGCATCCCATGAGATCATATGTAGGCGTAGAGAAGATGACTCCGTCCTGATCAAGCATTACCTCCATTATCGCCTTTTTGTCGTCTTTTTCATCCAGAGTGCACCCTACATTTTTCCCCTGAGACATCCCATGAGTGCAAACTGTACATCCAGTACAGTCAAGTATATTGTAATCTCTCAGATTTATCATAGTCACTTCAGCTCCGGCTTCCTGACATGCAAGGAGCGCTTCCTTCAGAAGAATCTCGCTGTTGCTGTTCTTTCTACCGGCGGTTATTCCCATAATTTTCTTTTTCAATTCCGTTCCTCCTGTTAAATTAGAAATTATCTTTTTCCTCTGAATATATCAAAGGCAGTATATGAGCAAGATGTGTAAATTCCTTGAGATTGTGGGCAAACAGACCCTGTGGCACGAATTCAGGTATCTTTATTCCATCAGGAACGAGCTTTACAGGATTGCCGTCTATTATCTGATATCCTATCCAGAAACGGCTTCTCAGCTCTATTCCGCCTTCTACCTCTCTTATCATGTGTGTCATGACTGCAGCAACCCCTTTCCCTGGAACAGGACCATGGCCGTTAGCACACATCATTGATGCGCACAGATCACTTCCAACCTTTTCAATCTCATATCCCATTTTATCCGGATACTCGAAATTAAGAATCAGGTCATCCGCACCACCGCCGATGTCTTCGAGGATTACATGCTGCGTTCCCCAGGTTCTTTCTCTCATCGGGAGTGACGCATCAAGAACTCTTTCCATGTTCTGATTTCTTGCATAATAATGGTCCTCCGGGTCCCATATCCTGTATCTGAGGTCTTCGACGCTGTGCCATGCGAACCACCATTCAAACATTTCCCTTGTCACTCCAGGCATGAATGTATGATTTGCCAGATAACCTGTCCCATCCTCCATTATGCAGTAACCCGTCTCGCACTCCAGATACCCTGGCCTGAAAAGATTATTCCTGTCCTCAATCCTTAATGCAAGACTTGGATCTATCGGGCCTTTTGCAAGTATTGCCATTTTTTCCTCAGGAACCGGAGTCATCGGCAGATCATAATATTTTGAATAGCTGTGTATTCTTTCTGAATCATTTAATTCTAGTCTAACTGACATGATATTTCTCCTTTACTCTATTCCACCATAAACATGCTTTGGCCAGTCTTTTCCAAGAAGCATTGTACAAAAGAACCCTCCCACAAGAACCAGCAGTACGCTCATTACGATGCCGGCAGTAAAGAATGCAAGAAGATGTATCTGATTTATCGCCGGCGCAAGCGCATGTCCTGATGTCATGAAAATCGTCAGGGCAAATCCCATGAAAAGGCTTGGTATATTGCCTACTATGCTGTCTCTAAGAAGATTTTCATGCACGGTCAGAATAGAAAAGACCATCAGTATTGTAAGAAGTATCCCAGAAACCCACATAGGCGCCCCGCTCAACGCACCCATTAGAATTCCGTTGAGCGCAGCCCATGCTAACCCACATGCAAAGGATGCTATTATCGAAGGAATCTTTTTGAAGTCTGCTCCTGTCGCGAAAAACAGAATCAATGCCGTAAACAAAATCCACACATAGCTGCCATAACCCATGATAAATACCGGCTGCATCGCCAGTGCCAGCACAACAGATCCACCTGCCGCCTGAATTAGTAAAGCCTTTCTTTTGATTGACATAATTTCTTCTCCTTACTATGTATTTGGTACATCAAGTACCTTGTTTGTATTTTATCAAACATTCGGATTTATTAGAAATATCGAAAGGGAATATCTGTTATTCTAAAAAGGAATAACGTTTGCACAAAAAAACAGCCTTCCAGTTTATCCTGGAAAACTGCAGTTATCTGCTGAGTACGCTGTTTGTAAACAGTGATACAGATGGGTTCATATTATCCTTCTTCCATGCCATCACAATTGCAATCTGATCATTTTCAATTTCAAAATGCTTAAGATTTGAATTCTTCATTCTTATATTGAAATCAAGGATGGCTATTCCGAGCCCCGATTCAACCGAAAAGAGAAGAGAACCTATGTTAGGAAGCTGCTTGACTATGTTTGGGGTAAACCCGTGGCTTCTGCATAGAGATATTACCCCGTCAAAGCCTTTTGGAGACTCATCTCTGGAAATAAATACGAAATCCTCGTCTCTTATATCCTCAAATGTTATGTATTCCTTTTTTGACAATGGATTGCCCGTAGACATAACTATGCTCGACTTTGAGTTGAAAATCGTATCATACACTATGTCAGGTGCATCCTCAATTTCAAAGGAAAGCGTGAATATTATATCCAGACTCCCACCCATCAGCTTTTCCCTGAGCGCCTTAAAGCTGTGTTTCTCAAAGACCATGTTTATGCCCTTGTGCCGTTCTCTGAAACACTTTACGAAAGGAGGGAGGAAATTGTCCGTATCGATGGTATCAAGGCAGCCTATCGTTATGGAGCCTTCTTCTCCCAGATCCTTCTTTGAAGATTTTTCGATCGCCTCATGAATAGTATCGAGCACATTCCCAAGTTCCTTGTAAAGAACCGCACCTGCAGGCGTAAGGCGAACGCCTCTTGTAGACCGGTTGAACAGCTGCACCCCAATCTCTTTCTCCAGCAGGGCAATCTGCTTGCTGAGAGAAGGCTGGGAAACATACAGATTCCTGGCCGCATCTGTAAAGTTAAGGCTTTTTGCTACCGCTATAAAATACTCTATCTGAAGAAGAGTAATTCCTTTGTACAACATTTCATACCCCCATGACATATAGATAAATATAGTTCAATTATTATCAATCATAAGGGTAATATGAAATGTTGTCAATATTCAGAATCTAACTGGCAGGGTATTTGAAGTATATCTTTGATGCTGATGGCAATATATTGATCGCATCAAAGGTTATCTCATTTGTGCTTGTTTCTTCCTTCTCGGTCTTGTCTTCCCATACAGTTTTCAGATAGTTTTCCGCCGTTCCGCTCACCTGATTTACCGGATTTTCAAACTCCAGTATCACTCCGGTGGTATTCAGATTTTCGATTCCATTCTCATGGACTACGACTCCTTTTGAGCTGTCGATTGCCTGACTTGATGTATATAAAGACACATCGCCCGTCGATCTGAAGGTTATTGTTCTTGTCAAAGCCCCATCCGTCCATGCTTTTTCAAATAAAGCTGGCACCTCCTGAGATCCAGTGGTTATTGCAGTTACTGTTACGGTATAGCTGTAGGTTCCCTTTCCATCAAGAAGAAGTGCTTTCTTATCTGTTCCTATGACCGGGAGCTCGCTGTTCACTGTCAGCGGTATATTAAGATTAAAATTGCTGACATCGTATTTATATGAGGTGCTCCATTCTCCTCCCTTGTCATTTTTCCCGCTTACCGTATCTGTCGCCCAGCTGCCGTTAAGACTTACATCTATGATATTGTCCTCCGGTATCGAAATCGGATGCTGACTCAGCATATGCTCCATTGGCAGCGGAAACAGGTTTTCTGAATGATAAGATTTATATTCATCTTCAAAAAGCAACCCGCTTGTGATTTCATCAGAAGATCGCTGGGTAACGAGCGATGTGAGCCTTGCAGGTTTTTCGCTTATAACTATTTCAATTGACGGCGGAGTGACCTTGAATTCAATAGTTTCAACAGGCTCATCTCCGTCCATATCTGCATCAGGTGCAAATATTTCCAGCTTATTCGGAGAACCTGAATACATGTGTCCATAAAGAGTAAAGCTTGTATTCAGGCTTCCATCATCTTTAAATTTACCAGTCCAGTTTTCAGTCTGCGCCTTGTCGCTCAGAGGAGAAAACCTGGCCTTGTGCTTCGCATAAGTCTTCTTTGTGTCTGTGACGCTGAAAGAAATTGCCGTGTTGAGATAGTCTGAAAGCGCCTTGTATTCCGCTCTGAGCCTGTTCTCATTTTCCATGTTTATTCTAAGTGCTATCTGCCTGAAAACGCCTGGAAGCACGTCATTGTAAAGCATGGATCTTCTCTCCTTGCTGATGCTGTCCTGAAGGTCCTTATTAAGTCCGGCTCCGCCTCCAGTCCATGCCATTTTTTCTCTGGCCTCGCTTACGTAATAATCAACGCCCAGCTTGTTGGCGCCAGTCCAGAATTCATCACAGTGAGAAGTGACTATTTTATCTATTTCAGCCTTGAGCGCTTCCTCCGTCATTTTTGGGTCGCTGAACATAGGATAGAAGGTCTTGTACCAGTAGTCTGATCCCTTGAATCCATCCTCTCCCTTATAATAGTATATAGAATATGCATCTCTGTATATGTCTGCACGTCCTTCTATCGCAGTAGTTCCAAATTTATTTATTGCATAATCAACTATAGCAACCGAAGCCATTCCTGCAGAAAGAACCGAATTGCTGAGCTTTGACACAGCCTTTCCCATTATATACGTATATGAGGTTTTGAGGCTGCCTACTACCGCATCATTTATTTTTCCATTATAGATATTGTTTCCAATCTGAACTACCGATAACAGCAGACCTACGCTGCCCAGATGATCCCCCACAGTCGAAAGCACATCATCTCCGTATGCCGCATATCCTGTGCTTTGGACAAGATTTCCAAGAAAATCTCCACCAAGCTGAAGTGCATCTCCGGCAGCTCCCGACCCAATCTCGATGCATTGTGATGCCGGAACTCCGCCTGTGGAATATTCCTCTAATGCCGCAAGAAAATCATCATCATCCCCCTGTCCGTACAGTCCTAAAAACTCTACCCTCGCATTTCTTTTTCCTTCTCCTGACACCTTAAAGACTCCGTATTTTGACAGATGGTCCGTCATGATAACTGCTGTAGAAGAATCTGAGTCATACATGAATGCCACAGGCTCCCATTTCATCGTTTCTTCGTTCAGGTACGCTGCTCCCGGAATCTCTCCGTCCGAAATCTCTATTGGAATCGCGAGCTGGATTACACCATCAACCTTGGATATTCCATCCAACCTGAAGTCATATACCTCAAGGCTTATTTCTCCATCATCATCCAGCGTCGGAGCATTTTGCACCTCATAGATACTTGCATTTATATCAGATGAAATCATTACCGGATCCAGTCTGAGTTCTATCCCATCTTTTCCCAGGACAAGATTTTCCTCATTAAGTACGGCTTCTGTAAAGAGTTTTTCGCTCATCGAAGCCCCCGAAGATCCACCCCCGCATCCAACAACCGACATTGTCATTGAAGCAGCAAGCATCATTGCTATTATTCGTTTTATCATATTTTTCCCCCTCGTAGTCAGCTTTTATCCCTTACATCAAGTATTCCTTATAATCATGCTATTTTCTCGCATGGAGAATGAACATCGAAGCATCCTTGCCCATGAATATTTTTTCGCCGCTGTATATTGTCCTTATCTCAATATCTCTGTACCCGATATCCAGCATGGCATCTCTGAGATCATCGTGATCAAACCCATTGTGAACAAGATCTGATGCAATATTATCATTTTTATCAAAATCCACAATCAGAATATGACCTTCTTCATTTAGAATGCCGTGCAGTTTTTGAAGTACCGATTTGTAGTCTCTTATGTGGAGCAGTACCTGCGCCATGAAGATATAATCTGCATTTACGGTTTCGCTGTCAGAAGTCTCAAAATCAAAACACAGGCTGTTCGCATTAACTATGCCTGCTTCATTTATTTTCCTGTCCACTACGCTTATCATGTTCTGCGACGTATCAAGGAAAAGCATATGTCTGAACTCATTTATAAGACTGATTCCTACCAGCCCGGTTCCACATCCGAAATCAATCGCACTTTTATTTTTTGAATCATCAAGATACTCCCTTAAAGCATCAGAAGATATCTCTGCGATTCTCATTCTTTCAGGTGAATCATAATTATCCGCAATAACATCAAACTTATCCGTATTTCCCATATTACTCCATTCTATTAGCTAAATAACTTCATTATCCCTGACTTCAATAATTGTTCCCTCAGGCGCGATTACCTTGAAGAGCTTTCCGCCTTCTACGGAGTATACCGCGCTCCCATTCTTCAGAGCAAAATCACTCCATCCCAGTCTGACAATCCTGTCATACTCTTTCTCGATATCTTCGACGTAAAAGCAGATATGGGCAATTCCTTCATTTTCCTTATCAAATGAATTGAATTCTCCTCCATGCTTTGGCGTCTGAAGCTCAACCATGAAATCTCCCAGTGAAATCCATGTGTTATACTGCCTTCCGTGAAAATCCGGGGTTTCTTTGATTATCTGAAATTCCAGGATATCCAGGTAGAACCTCAGTGAATCCTCATAGCTATTTGTCTGAATGCAGACATGATGTATCTTTTTAATCATAAGCGAGACTCCTTTCTTCGATTTGTAGATTTATTATACCAAAAAAATATGCATCAGTGATCATTTTTAAACATTATCAAAGCCACTAATACTCCTGCCATACAGAGCGCTATAATGTAAGAGAATACGAAATAATAGCTTTTGTGTATATCAAGCAGCAGTCCGGACGTGGAGACTCCTGCTATTGCCCCAATGCCATATGCTGTAAATACAAGACCATAGTTGCGGGCGTAATTCTTAGCACCATACAGCTTCATAGTTGAAGCCGGAGCGATTGCAAGCCATCCCCCCAGATTGAACCATAATATGGAAAATGAGATGATATATACAGACTTATTATCTTTACCCGCTACAATAAGCAGCAGAGATGCAGCTATAATAAGTGCATATGACAGCAGCATGGCTTTTCTCGAATCCATCCTGTCCGTTATCCATCCGAATGAAGGTCTTCCCAGGCCATTGAATACGGCGAAGACTGCCATATAACCTATTACCTCTCCTGTTTCCATACCGGCAAACTCAACGCCTGTGCTCGTGGTCATCCCTATTATCGTAAGCCCTACCATAGTTCCTGTTACAAAATTAAGGTAGAGACCCTTAAAGCTCCTTGTCCTTACCATCTCGGCCATAGTAAGTTCCCTTACGTCTTCAATGACGCCTTTTACTCGGCTGAGACCCATGAGTTCTGATTCATCAGGATATTTGAACGGATATGATAAGAACGGAAGCAATACTGCAAAGCCTGTTCCAAGCACAAGAAAAGCCTTCAGCACGCCAAAATATTCAACCAGCTGTCTTGCAAGTGGCGCCGTTACCAGTGGTGAAAGCCCAAATCCAATCAGGACCATTCCAACGGCAAGGCCTTTTTTCTCTGGAAACCATTTTGCGACTACGGCCATAGGAACTCCGTATGCGATTCCTACTCCGGCACCTCCAATGCATCCATATGCAATAGTAAGTGTAACTATTCCAGTCGCAAAGGATGACAGTATCCAACCTGCCGATACAAGAAATCCTCCGACAAGTATTATAGTCCGGGGATTAAATCTCTCAATATACCTTCCTGTGATAAACATGAATATGGCATAGAAGGCAAGTGCCGTCATATATGGCAGCCCGCTCTGCGCAGACCCTATATCGAATGCCTGCTCCAGAGAAATCCTGAAAACGCTGTAAGAATATACAGTTCCAAGAAACATCATTATTATTATTCCAAGGATAACATACTTCCATCTCGATTTTTTCTTATTTTCAACCATCAATTACTTTCCCTTTCTCTCCTGATTTTTATAATAAAAAAAGCCAATAACAATCCTCATTCAAGAGTATTGTTACTGGCTAACTTCCGACTGGTTAAAAACCTTTCTAAAAGCCTTCCAAACAAATTAATCCGATATCATTTCTTCAATGTTCTTATCTGACACTATGGCGATTATCTTCTCGCCTGTCTTAGTGCTGACATCTGAATATGTGCTTATTATTTCTATATCTATAACAGACTTTATTACCGCTTCAAGTTCTTCCCTGGCGTTTTCAAAAAGCGCAGTTCTGATCTTCTTTATCAGCTCGACGCCATCCTTGTTCTGAGCAAGGTTTTTTTCTGAAGTGCTCAGAAAACCCTTCAGCCTTATGATTATAAGATCCTGAAATATGATAGTTCTTATTTTCTCAGGTCCTCTTCCCATCTGTTCAATCTCAAACTTACTTATTGCTTCGCTTATCTTCGATTCAATTTGTCCTTTTGTCATGAACATCCTCCTTTATAATACCATATTTTAGAACTTGAATACAACCTCAAACTCCTCGAACACTACAAGTACATCTTCATTGAACTCAGCTCCCATTCCCTCAAGCTCTCTTGTGAAGAAATTTATATGAGCTCTTCTCCAGTAATCCAGCGACTTGTCTCCCTCGCCTTCTATCCTTGCATGCTCCTCACTTATGTCCTTGAAAGGCACTATTGTGACATTTTTGTCCCTGATTATGCATCTGGCAATGCCATCCCAGTCAGTAAGCACGCTCAGATCTCCTGCAGCTGGTATCCTGTCATTTTCCCGATCATACAGGATATGAAGCGATGCGGTACCTCTTTTAGCCCCTGCCATCACCAGCTCAACGAGCTCATTTGCGTCCTCCTGATTATCGCAGAAATACCATGACTGGTACGTCATTTCAGTTGACTCCGGATTTTCACCAATCGTCATCAGATATCTTTCCCACATTTCCTGTACTGATTTATCTGTATCTTTCATCGTTCCACTCCCATCATGCGCCTATATTCACAAAACCTCATCCCTGCTGCAAATCTATCAAAGCCTGCCTTTTCGTAAAATGGTACCAGCTCTTCCTCACAGAAAAACTGAATATGAAGTCCCTTTTCTCTGCAAAGATCTCCATCTGATTATCTTCTTTGCGACTCAATTAAGCATGTATAATATTTACTACCTGCTCTTTTCTTATCTCCCACATGGTTGCCTGCAGCAGTGCGCTCTGATTGTCAAAAGGCTCGAACAGCCTCTCCCAGCTTTTGATTACCTTGTTTTTGAGAAGAGGATAGAAATTTCCATTATCACCATTTATAAGCGAAAGCTCGTTGCTTATACCAAATCTCCTGAGCTCCTCATTGTGCTTTTCTTCATCTTCCGAATCCAATGGCAGATAGAAATAATTTACAATATACCCCCACTTGTCCATGTCCGTTATTATGACTTCACTCCGGTCTGCCTCTATCTCAAGGATGACTGTGCCCTCTGTAGGCTGAAGCATCATTTCATGAGAAACCGATAGCCATATCGGATATATAACACCTTCTGGCCTCGGAACTATTTTTGAGGCATTCCTTGAATACCAGTCATAGAGATTCAGATAATAGTCTGATATGGTGTCCATCTTATCAAGAATGTACTCTTTCCTCACTCTGTATACACCATGTTCATTCAGTTGATTAACAACATTCTTATGTTGCCTTGTCCATAATTTAATCCTGTCACTTGATTCAAATGAAATATTCTCCATGTATTTCCCCTCAGTATTAAGGATTCTAAATTAATGCTTTCCAGCTATTTTGCATGAAAGAGCATCATTATCTATTTCACTGGAAATAATTTCAGCATATGACTCCCTGTTTCTCTTAAGCCATATATTTGCATATGAGCAGCTTGCAGCTGCCTTGAGACCATTTTCTTTAAGATACTCAGCAACAACTTCCATCATTTTTCCAGCTACTCCCTGTCCCCTCAAAACAGGATTTACATAGGTATGATCGATATCAACCTCACCATTGTTTTTATAGACAAAAGTTGTTTCAGCCATCAGTTCATTATTTTCATCAACACTGTATATTCTTCCTTCTTCATAATTCCATTTCATATGTTGTCTCCTTAATATGATTGATTTAAAAATAAATAATGTATTCAGTTATATTTTCTGTAAATTCAGTGTACCGTGTTTTTATACCTGTGTCAATTTCATATTGCTTCAGAATAGTGAATATCAAGCTCAGCCAGCACATTCTTGAACTGCCTGAAGAACATAAGGCTTGTCACAGTGACTGCTATTACATCCGCTACCGGCTCTGCCAGAAATACTGCATCCACCTTGTTTTCGAAAAAAAACGGCAATATATAGATGAGCGGTATAAGAAGTATTATTTTTCTAAGCACAGCAAGAAATACCGAAGTCCTTGCATTGCCAAGCGCTATGAATGTCTGCTGGCAGCTTATCTGAATCCCGAATAATAATGAAGCCGCCATATATATCCTCATGGACCTGACTGATATTCCAATGAGCTCGGAATCTTTTGTGAAAATTACAGCGAATATCTGCGGATATATCATAGCAATCGCCCAAAGAGCAGCCGAATAAATCAGGGATATCTTAAGCAGAAGAATAAACGCATCTTTTACCCGACTTCCATTTCCTGCCCCATAATTGTAGCTTATGATAGGGGCCGCGCCCTGTGTCAGCCCGGACAGCGGCAGCATCGAAAACTGCATCACACTCGAAAGTATAGTCATTGCCCCTACAGCAAGGTCTCCACCATATTTCAGCAAAGATGTGTTGAAGGATACAATGAGTATGCTCTCCGTAGACTGCATGATGAAAGGAGACAGTCCGAGCGCAAGACACGGAAGCAGAACTTTGAAATCTATTTTCAGGTTCTCTTTTCTGATTTTGAGCACAGTTCTGTTTCCTGTAAGGAATCTGAGAACCCATAACGCAGACACTGCCTGGGATATTATGGTTGCAAGAGCTGCCCCCTTCACTCCCATGTCGAGCCCGAAAATGAAAATCGGATCCAGTACAATATTCAGCACGGCTCCTACGAGCACAGTAATCATGCTTATCTTTGCAAATCCCTGTGCAGTGATGAATGCATTTAGCCCTAAGGCAATCTGCACAAAAATCGTTCCGCAGGCATATATGTTCATGTAATCAAGCGCGTATCCAACCGTATTCTCGCTTGCTCCAAAAGCCATGAGCATATTTTCACCAAACAGCAGCACAGCAGCAGTAAGAACAGCTGATATAAATACAAGAGCAGTAGTACAGTTTCCCATGATTTTCTCAGCGGAGTCCTTATCACCCTTCCCCATCATTATCGAAGCTCGGGGAGCGCCTCCCATACTTACAAGCGCAGCAAAAGCCGATATGACCATAATCACCGGCATCGTCACGCCCACTGCGGTAAGCGCCGTGGCTCCTACACCCTCAATATGTCCTATGTACATCCTGTCCACAAGGTTGTAGAGCAGATTTATTATCTGAGCTGTAATCGCAGGTACAGCCATCCTGAAAAGCAGACTGCTTATTTTTTCATTTCCCAGTTCATTATTATGTCTGTTATTCATGTCATTTTATTCCTTTCCTTAATCAAACTTTCCCGATATGTTCCTGTGCATCTTTTCAAGCGCAGTTTTCATTGCCCTGTATTCTTCCTCGCTTATGTCATGCGTGAGGATCTCAAAAAAATCCTTTTGCAGTTCCTGCAGCTTCTTCACAGTCGGCAATGCTTCAGACTCAAGCTTAAGATGAGTGCACCTTTTATCGTCTTCATCCACTACATAATATATAAGGCCTTTTCTATGCAGAGAGTCCACAGATTTCGATATCATGGATTTTGACATGACCCTGTATCTGACTATCTCGCTTGCCGTGTCAAACTGCCTGTTGTTGCTCAAAAACAGAAGCACATCAATCTCGCTCTGAGTCAGATTCAGCTCGTGTGATGCTTTTTGAAACATCATCTCGTATGATTTTTTTAGTTTCCAGTTAAATATTAAAAAAATACTGTTATTCACATTAATTTCTTCTTTTTTCATAAAATCACCTTCCGAAATATAGTTCAATATTGAACTATATTATCATATTTATCCACACAGGTCAAATCCGTACAATAATCAGTTTCTGTATTCACCCTTTAAGGTATACGTCTCAAGGATATGCCCATCCATCCGTCTGTATAGCTCATTGTAGAAAAATCCATTTTTAAGTTCAAGCATGATATCTAGCGCGTAAACGTGAATTTCATAGATATGCGGCGAATCTGGAGGAGCCATCCCGCCATAAAATGATGAAAGCTCTCTGCTTTGCCTTCCACCCTGCTTGCTTATCCAGCTGTTCAGCCCCTGAACAAAATCCGTGGCTGTCTGACTCTCATTTTCCATTATTTCAGTCCTTGTTATATTAGCAGCTGTCCAATGTATCCACGAAAAGCCTCCGCTTACTGGAAAAGCATCCTTATCCTCCAGAACGACTGCAAAAGATTTTGTACCTTCGGGTGCGTCTTCAATCTTTAGTGGCAACGAATACGTAGGCATTCCATTTTCATTGAAATGTTTGCCATG
Organism: Clostridia bacterium; assembly: GCA_009929415.1. Classification (GTDB taxonomy): domain Bacteria; phylum Bacillota; class Clostridia; order Peptostreptococcales; family Filifactoraceae; genus Proteocatella. The sequence continues at coordinate 20,385 of SAAM01000010.1, forward strand.
CTTTCCGTATTTATCTTCTATCAAGCCGTTTACAATGCCCTTGCTCGTAACAACCATTTCTGTTCCTCCCATTCTACACTTGTTCACTTTTCTTTTTTCCTGAGCTTAAGTACAATATTTTTTCGCGCTGCTGCTGATTTTAAAATTTCTACAGAGATTACGGCTTTTCCCTTGACTGTAAGCTCTTTTCCGGATACCTCTTCCTCTATTTCCTTCACTGCTGATTTCAAATCCTCAATCTCAATAAGATTTACCGCCATGCAGAAGAAGCTTTTCCGTCTTCCATCATTGAAGTTATCCAGGAGGTATCTCAGTATCTGCATCTTTTCCTTCAGCTCAGAGTGGTATCTTTCGGTTCCAATCGAGATTAATCTGTCCATGTCCTTGAGCTGGTTTTTATGCGTAATAAACGAATCATACTTATCTATATCTCTGTATTTTTCTCAGGGGTAATCAGGGCACTGACAGCAATACTCAATGTCTCCGTGCTGCAACCTGCACCTTGCAATTGCACAGGACTGGTTTCCCGGCCCACCTCCGCACCCCGGACAGTACTTGTCAATATACATCGGGCACAGTGCACACCCTGAATAGCACCCTCCAGTGCAGAAAGCCTCATTATTCATGCAGAAGGATCTCTTTCAAGAATCCTGAGCCATGCCTCTCGGCTCCCGTATTTCTTAAGTTCTTCAAATGTCTCTATCCCAACATCAGCCAGCTGCGCTTCCAGCTTGGCAGCTATATTTGGCAGCTTTGATAATTCACCCATGATTTATGTTCCTTTCTCATGACACAATCGACTATTCCACCCTTATCTGCCCCATCAATATATGTAACTTTCTGAATTACTGCTTCAAATCAATATATTTTCTGGTCATGTATTTTCTGGTTCATATATACCCACAAAAAAACAACCTCCCACATTTGAAAGGTTGCATATAATTTACTTTATCTCTTTAACCCTGCCCACTATTCCGCTCTCAAGCATTACCTTTATGCCATGGTGATGGTCTGGTGAATTCGTAAGGATTCTTCCGACCGTACCCTCCGTAAGTTTTCCACTTCGCTGATCCTGCTTTTGCACAACCATCACAGTCGACCCGATCTTGATATTTATTCTCTTTGTTCCATCCATTTTACAATCCTCCAGAAATCATTCTATACTATAAGCGATTCAAGCTCTTCAGAAATGGTTCTTGCCAGTTCGAAATCATCATTTTTCAGAGCAAATGCTATCTCCATCTCAACGGATTTTCTCTTCTGTTCTATTTCCAGATAGTCTTTCTCAAAATGATTTGAATAGATCATCTTTCTGAATTTCTTCATGTTCATTCTTCTTATATTGCTGTCCTCGATTATAAGGACATAATCCATACAGTTTACAATCGAATGGTAGTCATGCGAAATCATAAGGACAGCTCCTTTGTATTCGCGAAGAGCTTTTTCGAGCGCTATCTTTGAATAGATGTCAAGGTGACTTGTAGGCTCGTCAAGAAGAAGCATATTCGCCTTGCCATATGAAACCTTTGCAAGCTGCAGTATGTTCTTTTCTCCGCCGGATAGCGCCCCTATTTTCTGACTGGTATACTCTCTGTCAAAACCATACTTTGAGATATATGATCCAATCTCCTGCAGAGTGGCAAATCCCAGCTCAAAAAACTCTTCCGCGATCGTGCTGGCTTCATCCAGCATCTCTCCCTGATTCTGAGACAGATACGCAAGCTCAATATCAGGATGAAGCTCTATGCAGTTGCTGTCATTTTTCATTATGTTCTTCAACAGGGTTGTTTTTCCGGTTCCGTTTGAACCTATAAGTGCTACCTTGTCAGTTGACTTTATCTCGAAGCTGACATTCTCAAGAAGCGTCTCATCGAATGAAACACTGTAATTATCGACCTTTAAAGCTGTAAACTCTTCTATTTCAGCGCCCTCGCCCAGGCTTATGTCAGGCTGCCTGATTTCCACAAACGGTTCGTCAGTCCTGCTCTGAAGGAGCCTCTCCTGGATTTTAACTCTTGCTTTCAGCGCTCTTCCTCTTGAGGGATCCGAATTGTCTGTTGAGATTTTTCTCATCTTATCAATGAGGACTTCATTTCTGGATATTTCCTCATCATCGGCAGCCGCCAGCTCCATCTGCTCAATTTTGGTTTGAAGCAGCGCGAAGTTGTAATCGGCATATCTTCCGTCAAATTCCTGGACCTGCATATTCTCCAGATGCACTATCTTGTTGAAGCAGTGATCAAGCAGATATCGATTGTGAGTGATTATAAGCAGCGTTCCTTTATATGAATTTATAAGTTTTCTAAGAGAGTTTAGATTTTCAAAATCCAGAAACACATCCGGCTCATCCATTATGATAAGATCAGGGCTGTTAAGCATTTCTCTTATGACATGAACAAGCTTGAATTCCCCGCCGCTGAGTTCAGATACATCCATATCTTTGCGACTCATAAGGTTTGCAAGATTAAGCTTGTTGTTGATGCTTGTTTCATAGTCATCCCCACCAATTGCATCAAAAGCATCCAGAGCCTGCTGATACTTCTCAAGCAATGCTTCAATATCTGAGGACGTCTCCATTTCGCTGCAGATTACAGCTATCTCATTCTCAAGCTTTAAGAATTCTTCTGCAATAAAATCGAAAACCGTAGTTTTTCTTGTTTTATCTAATTTCGAGAATTGGGTTACGTGGCCAATTCTGCGATTTGTATTAACTTCCAGATTACCTTCGAACATATATTCTTCCGGATCTATAATCAGATCTGTCAGCGTGCTCTTGCCGCTGCCGCTTGATCCTATAAATGCGCAGTGCTGACCCTCTTTTACTGTAAATGAAATATTGCTGTATAAGTCCTTCTGCGGATATGAGTAAGACAAGCTCTCAACTTTTATCATAGTACTACCTTTCGTTTCAACTCAAAAAGAGCTTATCAGATAAGCTCTTTGACACATAATCAAGAATAACACTTTTTATCGATATTATCAATCATTTTCTGCACGTATTATCTAATGTCCCCAGGCTTATGCCGGCAGCCATATGACAAAACGGCTCCCTTTACCTGGCTCTGATTCAACTTCAAGGCTTCCGCCAATTCTCTCTATATTCTGCATTGCCACATAAAGTCCTATTCCTTCTCCAGTATGATCATCTGAATTGCTTCCTCTATAATATGCGTCAAATATATGAGATTGCTCATCTCTGCTTATGCCAGCTCCCGTATCCTCGATTGCTATCCTGAAACCATCCTGGAATTCTCCATAGTCCACCGTTACTTTTCCTCTGGGATCCGTAAACTTGTAAGCATTCGTCAGAAGGTTGTATATAGCCTGGCTGAGCTTGTAGCGATCAGTGCTCAGG
>SAAM01000151.1 GCA_009929415.1 Clostridia bacterium
TTTGACCTCTTCCATCAGAAGCGGGATCTGTATCTGTATGTCAGTAAGCTCCTGTTTTTTCTTTTCATACTCTGACTGCATGTTTTCAATCAGAGACATTATAGAGTCTTTGTTCACTTCAAGCGATGATATTGTTTTTTCCATTATATCAAGAAGTTGTCCTTTGTTATCCATGAGCCACCTCGTTAAAATTTTATATTAAATATTATACTTTAATTCAGCAGTTTATGCAAACTTCTTTAACTGATTTATGCTATAATGTTGATTATATCTACAAGATAGAAAATTATGAAAAATCAATACATAATGAAATGTGTTTTCAGGAGGGGAGATCTGAAATGTATCTGATGCCAAAAATATTCAGCGATAAGGGTTATATAGACGGGATAACTGTAATCGATACTGAAGGGGAAATACTTTTCACTGCAAAGCTCAATAAGAAGCTTAATGAAGTAAGGGATAATGATAAAGAAGTAGTAGGCAGAAAGCTGTTTGACATATATAAAAATCTGAATCATGAAAACAGCACCATGTTCAAGGCGATGGAGCTGGGTTCTCCTTTATACGTTGAGAATCAGACCCTTGAATTTGGATCTGGTCAGGAAACGGAAATAACATCGCTTTCAATACCTATAAAATCAAAGGACAGGATAGTAGGATGCATAGACCTTTCAGTAAGCGAGGGAGTAAGTGAAGAATGCGTAGAGGTAATAAAGCTTGATTCAAAAATATTTGAAGAGATAGATATTGAAAAGCTCTCTAAATCAAAGACATCAGCCAAATACTGCATTGAGCATATAATAGGCGTGGACAGCACCATGCTGGAAGCGAAGAAATATATAAAAGTTGCGGCTCAATGTGACCTGGCAGTAATGATATATGGCGAAACAGGGACCGGGAAGGAGCTTTTTGCACAGGCCATACATAATGCGAGCAAGCGAAAGGACAGGCCCTTCATTGCTCAGAACTGTGCTGCCATTCCGGAGGGACTCATGGAGGGGATGCTTTTTGGAACAGTAAAAGGCTCCTTCACTGGAGCGGTGGACAGCCCAGGTCTTCTTGAAATGGCAGAGGGTGGCACCATATTCTTTGATGAAATAAATTCAATGCCGCTTACGCTGCAGGCAAAGCTATTAAGGGTAATTCAGGACAGAGAGTACAGAGCCGTCGGCGGCAGCGAGATGAAAAAGCTGGATGTCAAGATAATATCTGCTATCAACAAGAAGCCATCAAAGGCTCTTGCAGACGGCAATATAAGGAGCGATCTTTATTACAGGCTCAGTCAGCTTAATATAGAGATACCTCCTCTAAAGGACAGGAAAGAAGACATACCGCTGTTTATAAATTACTATGTCGCAAAATATAACGGAATATTTGGAAAGAACATAAAATATATATCCAGAAAATTCTATGAAAAGACAATCGAGCATGACTGGCCGGGAAATGTAAGGGAGATTGAAAATACGGTAGTCCAGGCTATGAGCAGCATGGACTCCAGCAGAGAGATACTTGAACTTGAGGATATTGAAAAGCGGATATCCGGTGATAATGATCCAGTAAACATAAGCATTATAGACAAATCACTGCGTGAAATCATTGAAGAATATGAAAAGGGAATAATACAGAACATAATGGAAATGTGTGACTACAATATCTCAAAAGCAGCCAAGGTCATGCAGATCCCAAGGCAGACTCTTCAGAGAAAGGCAAAGAATTTTGAAATAATATAAAATTGAAATATGACCATAAATGGGCATGCACATGCCCGTATATGGTCATATTGATTTGAAGGAGCTTAAAAAATGGTTAATGGGTTATTTCCTCTTCCTGATTTTCGGTATTGAAAGCCTTGTAAATGGGTTGTTTTTCGAAAATTCCATCAAATCAATGCTCATCGGCATATTTGGCACGCTAATTGCTCTATACTGTATGCAAGCGCGCTATGATGAATATGGAAGGAGAAAAAAATGAAGTTTGGAGTACTTAAGGATATAAAAATCGGAGAGAATCGTGTAATTGCTACACCTGCGGAGGTAGCGACAATATGTTCTGATGGACATGAAGTTTATGTCCAGAGCGGATCAGGAATAAAAGCAGGTTTTGAAGACAGCGAATACGAAGAGTCTGGTGCAGTAATTCTTGAATCAGCAGATGAGATTTTTTCAACCTGTGAATTTGTTGCAAAGGTAAAGGAAATAGAAGAATCGGAATATGGTCTCATGAGAGAAGACCAGATAATATTTACCTGCATTCATCCGGCGGCACACCCGGAAGAAGTTGACGCCATACTCGAAAAAAAGGTAACCGCATTCACTGCAGAGGACTCACACAGATACGGATCCCCTAACTGCGAGGCTGCAGGCAAGCAGGGTGCTCTGATGGGCCTGGAGTCTCTTCAGGCAATAAATGGAGGAAAAGGAAAATTTGTTTCCGGACTGGCTGGAGCTCCTGGAATAAAAATCCTTGTCCTTGGAGGAGGAATAGTTGGAAAATCAGCACTCCAGGTGCTTCATTCTCTTGGAGCCTGGTGCACAGTAGCTGACATAAATATTGGTACGATGAGAGAAATCGGAAAGCAGTATGACGAGAGAGTAAATACAGTGCTTTCGACAAAGTACAATATAACAAAGCTCCTTCCTGAAATCGATATAGTCCTGAACTGCGTGAAATGGCCAAAGGGATGTAAAGACTACCTTATAGACAGAAGCATGCTCAGTCTTATGCAGAAAGGCTCGGTAATAGTAGACATAAGCAATGATGAACAGGGAGCCATAGAATCATTCAGAGAGACAACTCATGAGAATCCAAGATACATTGAAGGTGGAGTAGTTCATTACTGCGTAAGCAACATACCAAGCCTTATTTCGCACTCTACATCAATTGCATATGCAGCATCAGTGCTTCCTCATTTCCGGTCAATAATGAATAACGGAGTACAGAAGGCATGTGAAAAAGACGGATTCCTTAGAAGGAGCCTGACCGCATACAGAGGATATTTAACACATGAAGAAACAAGCGCAGTACAGCAAAGACCATGGGTAAAGCCAGAAGAAATACTGGCAATTTCACAAAAAGAGCTTGATTATGCTCCCCGTGCCACTGTAAGCAGATCAGAGAATTATTACAGCGATATACTGATTTAAAAATATAAAAATATCTGGAGGAAATTATGCAGGAAGTAGTAAATATGGGATTCATATCCATCATACCGGCTATAATAGCCATAGTTTTATCATTTGTCACGAGAAATACGATTGTTTCGCTCATGAGTGCCTGTATAGTGGGTACTCTGCTTGCAGGACAGGGAATCATGGGGTTTCCTACTCTGCTCAAGACGAGCCTTGGTACGACGAGCTTTGCCTGGATAATGCTTCTTAATACATTCATAGGCATACTGGTTGCATATTTTCAGAAGACTGGTGCAATACAGGGATTCACTCAGTATATGAAAAACAAAAAACTGAGCAGGGCAAAAGTACAGCTCACATCATGGGTACTTGGAATGTTTGTTTATTTCAGTGATTCATTCAGTCCACTTTTTGTTGGAGCTACAATGAGAAGCGTTTCGGATGAAGCAAAGGTTTCGAGAGAAAAGCTGTCATACATAGCAGATTCAACATCAGCTCCTGTGAGCGTGCTTATGCCGATAACAGGATGGGCAGCATTTCTGAGTGGACTTGCCATAGGAGTCGGCAGCATAGTAACGCAGGAAGATGCGATGATGCTCTTTGTAAAAGCAATACCTATGAATTTTTATCCCATAATATCAATAATATTCGTTGGGCTAATAGGATCAGGGATAATTAAAGATTTTGGACCTATGAAAAAAGCAGAAGACAGGGCTATGAATGAAGGCAAAGTACTCAGGGATGGGGCAGTTCCGCTCATAGGAAAAGAGCTTACTGACATGGAAGCATATCCGGGACTTAAGCAGAGGATATTCCTGAATTTCCTTCTGCCGGTAATTATGATAATAGTAATAGCGCTTGCAACATTCTTTACGCTGAAATCAGCAAAAACAATGGAAGCATTCCTTTTTGTAATAATATTCATGTCTATAAGTATGGTAGCTCAGGGAATACCTTTCAAAGAGGTAATGAATACTGCAACAGACGGAGTAAAGGGAGCAATTCCAGCCATAATGCTGCTTGCGCTTGCATATTCAGTGAACCAGCTTAGCAAGGACATGGGAACAGCGAACTATATAGTAGATATAGCTAAAGGATTCCTGACACCGCAGCTGCTTCCGGCAGTAATATTCCTTATAGCTGCAATAATGGCATTTTCCACAGGATCTTCATGGGGAACGTTTGCAATATGCATGCCAATAGCACTTCCGCTTGCATTCAGTTTCTCAGGCGGAGCAGTTACGACTCTTGTTGCGGCAGCTTTTGCAGCAGTAGCCGGAGGTGGAGTATTTGGAGACCACTGCTCTCCTCTTTCTGATACAACTGTACTTGCCTCAACCGGGGCTGCGGCAGATCATATAGACCATGTAAGGACTCAGCTTCCATATGCAATCATATGTGCAATGATATCACTCGTGGGATATCTGATGCTGGGATTCATGGCAATTTAGTCAAGGTACATCTTTTACTTCCAGGCAGGTGGAAAAGCTCATTTGAGCATATCCACCTGCCGTTTTAATTGCTGTAAATGCTTGCTATCTTAATTATATATATAGATTATATCGATGGATAAGAACAGCTTTTACTATTGGACAAGGCATTCTGTTTTCAATATAATAAAAAGGATCAACTGAAAATTAATTAAGCAGAATGGAGAATTAAAGGGAATGGATGAAAGAAACACTAAAAAAAGTCGTATAATAGCAATTATCCTGTTATTACCGGTTGTGA
>SAAM01000152.1 GCA_009929415.1 Clostridia bacterium
CTTTCTGTATGTCTTTATCAAGCACTGTCAGATCTGCCTTCTTTCCCTTTGCAATACTTCCTCTTTCGGATTCGCTGAATGTGGCATATGCCGCAGATGAAGTAAACATCTTTATGGCCTCTATGAGAGTCACCGCATGGTCCTTTTTGGGATGGTTTACTGCAGAATATATACCCAGCAGAGGATTTACAGGCGTGAGCGCACTGTCAGAGCCCGCGCATACGACTATCCCCTCATCAAGTATCTGTCTGAACATATTGGTATTCAGGTGCCTTTTCCCCAGCGATTCTACATAAAGCTCATTGCAGCCTTCATAAAGTCCTTTCTGCGTATTCCCGAGAAGGGTCTCGAACACCGGCTGCATCGAAAGCACCAGATTCAGTTTTTTTGCCCGCTTTATCTGATCAAAGCTCAGAAGCTCTGCATGCTCAACCCTGTGCCTCAGATCTGTTCCCGGACATATCGCCTGAGCATACTCGTGCGCTGCCAGTACCTGCTCAAAAGCCCTGTCTCCCACAGCATGAAGCCCGATCTGCAGAGAGGCCTCATAACACTCAAGGACAAGCCTGTTGAGCTCTTCCTGGCTGAAATACAGGTCTCCGTTGCCATCTACATCTTCGTAGTTTTCAAAGAGTGCGGCATTTCTGGATGTGAACGAACCATCCACGCCTATATCTCCGCCCATTCTCTTCATCTTTCTCGCCTTGATTTCATCCGTGTCAGTAATGCTGTAATACAGCTCAATATTTACAGGCAGCTTCTTGATGAACTTGAGGAATTTCTGATAATCCTCCCGCTCTCTTATCAGGCTTGTTTCTATAGAAACTACGGTAGTCACTCCCATAGGGAGGATCTTCTCGTTTATATAGTCTCTTATCATGTTGCATTTTTCTTCAAAGGTATAGAGGTTCATTATCTTGTTTTTCGCATATGCGTTCGCCTCGTGCTCAAGGATTCCCGTTATTACGCCATTCTCATCCTCCTGTATGCCATTGAGGCTGAAGGGTACCTTAATAAGCTCGAGGGCTCTTGAGTTCACCACGCTCCTTTGAAGATCTCTGCTCGCTATCCACACCGGATAGTTAGGACACATCCTGTCAAGCTCCCTCCTCGTAGGAAGCCTTCTTTCTTCAAGCGTATGATAGTGCAGCGAAAGCCCCATGATGATTTTCTTGTCTGGCCTGTCATGGCACATATCTCTGAGTTTCTGCTCTATATATCCGAAATTTACCGCCTCGCTGAAATCAATGTTGTTTTCATTGATAACCGTTTCATCCAGATGGACATGGCTGTCATAAAATCCCGGTAGCAGGCTTCTTCCTCTCAGGTCGATTATCTCCTCATCGCTTCCGGCGTATTTTTCATACCCGCTCCCACATCCAAGCTCTGAGATCTTTTTGCCATCTATTTTTATCCAGCTGTAGTTCTCTCCTGAAAAATTGATTATATTTCCATTTATAAGTATCAAGTCGTCACCTCATATATATTTTTATATGACAATTATATCATACTCAAATCGTACTCGACAAAAAAGCACGAAAAACTTTGAGGTTTTTCATGCCTTTTTGCTAAAACAGAGATTTATATTTTCAGTATGTTATTTTTTCAATAGATTCATTACAGTCTTGTACACAAGTTCTGGAGCTACATTGAAGCTGTATCTCTTTTCGATTCTCTCGGTAAATTTGTGTGCATCCTTTCCAAAGCTTCCAATGTCAAGCACAGGCAGGTCCAGCTTCTGCATGTCCTCAAGCGGAAGATCGTACTTGCTTCCGAATCCAGGCATGTTGTCCTTGAGCGCCGCTATTATCGCAGGATCCTTTGGAGCTGCTGCATAGCTGAGATCTGATATATACGGGAAGAACTTCTTGTACACGAGTCTGTAGTCTGTCTTTGTTGAGTCTACAGCCTCTGCCACAGCATCAATAAGATTCTTTTCCTTCTCAGCTGTTCCCTCCACATATATGTGAGGATAGTATGGAGGCGAGAAGTATACGACTACCACAGGTTCTCTGTCAGACCACAGCGAATGAAGCTTTTCTACCATCCTGAGAGAGAATGTCCTTGGATCTAGGTCCTCATCCTTCATGAGCTCCCCGTTGTACTCGTCCATAATATCCTTAACGCTCGCATTTTCTTTTTCCACAGCTGCAAGAAGCTCTTCATATGTCATCGTCCTTGCTTTCCATGGGAGCAGCTCCTGCTTTCTTCCTGCCATCTCGCAGAAAGTACTGTACCTGTTGTTAAGAGTGTCTATAGCTTCCTGGAAGGCTTCGTTTGCCGCATTCTTCATCTTTACGAGAACCTCATCCGGCGTCGAGCAGTGAGTCGCATAGTTGAAGAAAAGCGTAGCTGATTTTGCAATCTGTACTGAATATTCCGTCTTAAGGTCTCTCTGATGAAGAGTGATAGGAGGAAGCGAAACTTCTCCCTCTGCAACGTCGCAGAATTCAGGATTCAGGTTTATCCTGCTTGTTATATGGGATGCTATCTGGTTAGGGTCTATCCCCTTGAAGGATTCTCCTACATGCGTCTCTTTTCCCACTACGTAGAAAGATGGCATCAGCTTTCCTACAGTACCTATATATACATACTTGTTCTCATCGCCTTCAAACTCAGATGTCATGTAATCCGTATCAAGAAGCGCGAGATACTCAAGACCTTCTTTTTCCTGCATTTCTACCAGTTTCGGTACTACAGACAGCATTCCGCCTGAATTACCCTCTTCATCGCATACTCCGGCAAATATGAGGTTTCCTTCAAAATTCTCTATGTCAGACGCGATTTCTTCCATGAGAGCCATTATTATGGCATCCCCCGTCTTCATATCAAAAAGTCCTCTTCCGAAAAGATATTCTCCGGAATTGAGATCTCTGGTCACCTCTTCACTCAGCGTAACCTCTTTGAGCTTTTCCATAAGCTCATATGGTCTGTTTGCATACTCCTGAAGATTACCATAGTCCGAGATTCCCACAGTATCGGTATGTCCTATCATTACAACCGTTTTTTTGCTGCTGCTCTTTTTCCCTCTGAGTACTGCGACAACGCTTTTTCTTCCAAGCTTGTCTCCTGTTTCAACAAAGAAAAGATCTTCAGGGTTTTCTGTGTAATACGGCATCTTTGAGAATATCTCAAATATCTTGTTAACAGAATCCAGTTCTCCCGGAGTCTCTACCACGCTGAGCTCATTAGTTAGCTCTATAGCGATCTCCTCAATTCTTTTTGCTATCTTTTCAGTCATTTATTTGCCTCCTTAAATGTATCTATAAAAACAAAACCTCTTAATTATTCAGCCTTTTTTTCTTTCATTTTTGCTCCAGGATAATATTTTGGATTTCCAAAAAAATCATCCAGCGACTCTTTTACGTCTTTTCTCAGAAGCACGAGTCCTATCATATTAGGTATTATAACCATCGCAAGCAGAAGATCCAGGAACTGGTAAAGGAACTCAATTCCTCCTACGGCTCCCAGCACTATCGCCGCAACGTTTACAAATTTCATCACTTTACCAAATTTAGTTCCAAACAGGAACTCCGCCTGCTTTTCTCCATAGAATACAAGTACTATTATTGTAGAAAGCACAAACATCATTATGAAGAAGGTAACCATTCCTCCTCCAACTGAATTTCCAAAAACAGACTGGAATGCACGTGCAGGTATCGAAGCCGCTTCTGCTGCAGGTACAGTTTCCCACAAGCCCGTAGTAAGAACTACGAATGCAGTCATCGTACATATGAAGAGAGTATCAACAATTATTTCGAATATTCCCCAGAACGCCTGTCTTACAGGGTGATCCGTAACCGCAGCGCAGTGAGCCATAGGAGCTGTTCCCATTCCAGCCTCGTTTGAATATGTTCCCCTCGCAGAACCCCATCTGAGAGCTCCTGCGATTGTAGATCCCGCAAATCCTCCGGTTGCTGCAAGAGGCGTAAATGCAGATTTGAATATAAGCGCTATCACACCAGGAAGCTCCGTTATATTTACCGCGATTATTACCATTGCTCCAAGCAGGTAGAATATGGCCATGAAAGGAACCATCTTCTCCGTTACCTTTGTTATTCTCTGTATTCCGCCATAAACAACTATAAGCACTATCACTGTCATGACTGCAGCAGAAACCATGTTTGGAACACCTATAGTTCCTGCCGTCTGAATGAAAGACACAGACTGAGTCGCTATCGAAGGAACAATCTCGATCATAAGGAAGAATGCAAAGAATCCTCCAAGGAATTTGCTCTTGAGACCTTTGCTCAGATAGTACATCGGTCCTCCTACAAACTCTCCCTCAGCATTCTTTTCTCTGTACTTTATTCCAAGCAGAATCTCAGAGAACTTTGATGCCGATCCAAGAAGTGCGAATACCCACATCCAGAATATCGCTCCCGGTCCTCCAAAAGCTATGGCTACCGGCACTCCTACGATATTTGAAGCTCCTACAGTTGATGCGAGAGCCGCAGTTGCAGCCTGAAACGGAGATACAGTTCCTTCTCCCTCAGGCTTTGAAAATATCTTCCCAAAAGTCTGTCCTATTATGAAAGGCAGATACCTGAACTGAAAAAAACCAAGATAAATACTCAGGAATAATCCTCCACCACCAAGAAGTACGAGAAACGGGATTCCCCAGAGCCAGTTTGAAATCGCTGAAACCAGACCTAAAAATGTTTCCATGATAATAATTCCTCCTGTTATGTAATTTGTAATTCACCTCATGATACACGGAAAACGTTTTATTATTGTTTTTAAATCTGCCTTTATCTGAAAATTTACACTGATTTTATAATTTATTTTAAAGAATACAGAAAATGGTTATTTTTTTATCAATAAAAAATCAAAGTTCCACGG
>SAAM01000153.1 GCA_009929415.1 Clostridia bacterium
CTTATGATGAGAATTGTTGACATACTTTACACAATTCCACTTACGCTTTACGTAATACTTCTTATGGTATGGCTTAAGCCGGGTATGACAAGTATACTTGTTGCCATAGGTACTACTTACTGGATAGGCATGGCCAGGATAGTAAGGGGACAGATTTACTCTCTCAAGGAGCAGGAATATGTGCTTGCAGCAAGAACGCTTGGAGCATCAGACTCAAGAATACTGTTCAAGCATCTTATCCCAAATGCCATGGGACCGATAATCGTAAGCTTGACGATGTCAATTCCTCAGGCTATATTCACAGAGGCGTTTCTTTCATTCATCGGGCTTGGAGTTTCTGCTCCGATGGCTTCGTGGGGGGTTCTTTGTAATGACGTGTTAGGAAGCTTTACAATATACCCACATCTGCTTTTCTTCCCGGCGCTTGCTCTGTGCTTGACGATATTGGCATTTAACTTTGTAGGTGATGGTCTCAGAGATGCATTGGACCCACGTATGCGTAAATAATGGAGGAAATTATGTCAGAAAAAATGTTGGAAGTTAAAGGAATGAGAACCTCATTTTTTACTCATGTTGGAGAAGTAAAAGCTATCAGAGGTGTTGATTTCTATTTAGATAAAGGAGAGGCAGTTGGAATAGTTGGAGAGTCTGGTTCTGGTAAATCAGTAACCTCACTTTCTGTAATGAGGCTGCTTCAGTTTCCGGGTAAATTAACCGGTGGAGAAGTGTTTTTTGATGGAGAGGACCTCGCAAAGAAGTCTGACAAGGAGATGCAGACAATCAGAGGTAATGAGATATCAATGATATTCCAGGATCCTATGACTTCGCTAAACCCTGTCTTCACTATAGGCAATCAGATAATGGAGGCTATAATAAAGCACCAGAAGATGAGCAAGGATCAGGCGAGGCAGAAGGCAATAGAAATGCTCAAGCTGGTTGGTATCCCTTCTCCTGAAAAAAGAATCGATCAGTATCCTCATGAGTTCTCAGGCGGTATGAGACAGAGAGCTATGATTGCGATGGCGCTTTCGTGTGAGCCTAAGCTGCTTATAGCTGACGAGCCTACTACGGCTCTTGATGTTACCATTCAGGCCCAGATTCTTGAGCTTATGAAGGACCTCAAGGACAGGCTCAATACTTCGATAATCCTTATAACTCATGACCTTGGAGTCGTTGCAGATGTATGCACGAGAATCATTGTTATGTACGGAGGCCTGATAATGGAAGAGGGAACTACTGAAGAGATATTCTACAAGCCTCAGCATCCATACACTCTTGGACTTATGAGATCTATTCCAAAGATGAGCGACAAGGAAAACAAGGAAAGACTGATTCCGATCGACGGAACTCCGCCGGACCTCTTAAAACCGCCAGCTGGATGTCCATTTGCACCACGCTGTGACCATGCTATGAAGATATGCATGACTCAAATGCCGGAATACACAAAATCATCAGACACTCACAGAGCGGCATGCTGGCTGTTGCATCCAGATGCTCCAAAAGTAGATTATACGAAAGGAGTAGGTAAAAATGTATAATAAGAATGCGGAGACGCTGCTGGAAGTAAAAAACCTGAAAAAGTATTTTGATGCATCCAGCGGACTTTTTGGTAAGAACAAGAAATACGTTCAGGCAGTAGACGATGTTTCCTTTGAACTCAAAAAAGGCGAGACACTGGGTCTTGTTGGAGAATCAGGATGCGGAAAATCTACTACAGGAAGAACTATAATAAAGCTCTATGAGCCTACTGAAGGTCAGATAATATTCAAGGGACAGGACATCTCAAAGCTTAAGAAAAGCGAGATGCTTCCTTTCAGAAAGAACATGCAGATGATATTTCAGGACCCATATGCATCGCTTAATACAAGAATGACTGTAGGGGACATTATAGCAGAGCCACTTGAGATCCACGGGATGGCTACAAAAGCAGAGATGAAGGACAAGGTGCAGCAGCTGCTTCATGACGTTGGCCTTAACCCTGACCATGCTGCAAGATATCCTCATGAGTTTTCCGGAGGACAGAGACAGCGTATAGGAATCGCAAGAGCGCTTGCGGTTGAGCCTGACTTCATAATATGCGACGAGCCTATTTCTGCGCTTGACGTTTCGATTCAGGCACAGGTAGTAAATATGCTTGAGGACCTTCAGAAAAACAGAGGGCTGACATATCTGTTCATTGCACATGACCTTTCTATGGTTAAGTATATATCTGACAGGATAGGCGTTATGTATCTTGGAAAGATGGTTGAGATGACATTCTCGGATGAACTATACAAGAATCCGCTTCACCCATATACTCAGGCGCTTCTGTCTGCAATACCTATACCGGATCCGGATATAGCGAAGCAGAGCCACAGGATTCTTCTTACAGGAGATGTTCCGAGTCCTATAGATCCTCCGTCAGGCTGCAGATTCAGAACGAGATGTCCAAAGGCCATGTCTGTATGCAAGGAAGCTGAGCCTCAGATGAAAGAGCTCGCACCTGGACATTTCTGTGCATGCCATCTTTATTAAATTATTAATTTTTTACTATTGAAAAAGTTGTAATTTTCTGATATTATCAGAATGGAAATCAGATGTTAATCTGTGCCCGGCTTGGGCACAGAATAATATAAAAAATTTTTCGGGAGGGAAAAATATGAAAAGAATATTAGCATTAGCACTTACTGCTGTATTGGGAATGTCACTGCTTGCAGGATGTTCTTCAGATGATTCAGCTGGTGGTTCAGACGTACCACAGAAAGTAGTTCACAACCTTGGTGCAGACCCTGCATCAGTAGACCCTGCTCTTAACGAGGCAGTTGACGGTTCACAGGTACTTCACAGTGCTTTCGAGGGACTTACAAGAACTGACGCGGATGAGCAGCCGATTCCAGGAGTAGCTGAGACATGGGATGTTTCAGAAGATGGTCTTACTTACACATTCCACCTGAGAGATTCAAAATGGTCTGACGGTGAGCCTGTAGTGGCAGCAGACTTTGAATATGCGTGGAAGAGAGCACTTGATCCTGCAACTGCAGCAGGCTATGCGTATCAGATGTATTACTTATTAAACGGCCAGAAGGCTAATGCAGGCGAAGTTTCTGTAGATGAAATCGGAGTTAAGGCTCTTGATGAGAAGACTCTTGAAGTAAAGCTTGAGTCACCTACACCTTACTTCCTTCAGTTAACTGCTTTCCCTTGCTATTTCCCTGTAAGAAAGGATATAGTTGAGGCGGATCCAGAAGGATGGGCGCTTAACCCAGAGACTTACATCTCTAACGGACCATTCACTATGACTGAGTGGACACACAATGACGTTTTAAGACTCGTTAAGAACGAAAACTACTACGATGCTGAAAACGTTAAGATCGAAGAAATCGAGTACGTTATGATAGTTGAAGGTTCAACAGCATTCTCTGCATTCCAGTCTGGAGAGATTGATTACACTGAGAGCGTTCCAGCTGACCAGATAGTTCAGCTTCAGGAAGCTAATGATCCAAACTTCAACATATTCCCATATATCGGAACATACTTCTACTGCTTCAACATGAATGATGAGCTGATGAAGGATGTTAAGGTAAGAGAAGCTCTTTCTCTTGCAATAGACAGAGAAGCAATAGTTACAAACGTAACTAAAGGCGGACAGAAGCCGGCTAACGGATTCGTATCTGAAGGTATTGCTACTTCAACTGGAGAGTCTTTCAGAACTCTTGCCGGAGATTACGGAGTACCTGTAAAAGCAGATGTTGAAAAAGCTAAAGCTCTTCTTGCAGAAGCTGGATACCCAGACGGAGCAGGATTCCCAGAACTTGAACTTCTTTACAACACTAACGAAGGCCACAAGGCTATAGCTGAAGCTGTTCAGGAAATGTGGAAACAAAACCTTGGAATCAACGTTACTCTTAGAAACGAAGAGTGGAAAGTATTCCAGGAAAACCGTAAGAATGGTAACTACACAGTTGCAAGACATGGATGGATCGGAGACTATGCAGATCCTATGACATTCCTTGAAATGTGGACTACAGATGCAGGAACAAATGATGCTAAATATGCAAACCCAGAGTATGACAAGCTTATAAACGACTCTAAATTTGCAAGCGGCGCAGAGAGAGATACTATCCTTAAGGATGCTGAGGCTCTCCTTGCAAAAGATCTTCCTGTAATGCCAATTTACTACTACACAAACCCAGCTCTTATGAGAACTACTATAAAAGAAGCTCCAAAATCTTCACTTGGACCAGTATTCTATAGAAACGCTTACGTAGAAGCTGCTGCAGAGTAATAAAAAATTCAAAGCTGTTATCTGACGTAGTTCAGATAGCAGCTTTTTTCAGAGTTGGTGGCATAAAAAAAGCGACATCGTCGCTTTTTTTGTTATTTTGTAAGGATGTCAATTATCTGTGAATCTGTTGAGCCCTGAGTTATTGCAAATGTTCCTGCCTTTAGCTTTGTTTCTTTTCCTGATGAAACCAGTAGATTAAGAAATTCGTCTGCTGATTTTATGAGGCCCTGATTTTCAAGTGCTGATGCTATGGAGGCGCTTGAGCTTCCAGGCGCTATCTCTATATTCTTAATTGACGCTTCAGGACTTTCCCCCGAAGGTGCTCCGCTTTGCTGCGCTGAAGGCTGCTGCTCTGGATTCTCAGGCTTCTGCTGCTGGTCATCGCTTTGTGCCTGATCATTCGATGGCTGAGCCTGCGAGCTGTCGCCCGAAGGCTCAGTTTCGGATGAATCCGGCTCTTTTCCGGACGAAGCTTCCTGGTCAGGGTATTGCTCTTCATGTATCACTTCGTTCATCTCTTT
>SAAM01000154.1 GCA_009929415.1 Clostridia bacterium
CTTCTAAACACCCTGACATTTTCTTCCTTTATTTTCCCTACGTGCCTCTTCATGTGCTCCCAGGTCTTTTCGGTCGCATAGACAGGCGCATTGAATTTCCTGCTAAGGATCCCTACCGCCTGAATATGGTCTATATGCTCATGCGTGACGAGTATCGCATCCAGCCCGTCCATGCTTTGTCCATGCATGGCAAGATGTTCGATCGCTCTCTTTCCGGAAATCCCTGCATCTATGACTATCTTTGTGTCCCTGCCAGTTATATAATGGCAGTTGCCACAGCTTCCGGACGATAATGATATATACTTCATTGCTTCTCCTTGCTGCCTCTTTAATATTCTACTCCAGGATTGTGGAATTGATATAAAATTTCTATAAATTTTTTATGAATTTGTGTGATTTTCTGTGTAAAAAAGGGAGTCAATGCTCCCTTTTATGCTTATTATGATTTTATCCGAATATCTTTGAACAGAGGTTGCATCCTGCCTTTGTAGCTGCAAGTCCGCCCAGCGCTGTTTCTCTGAGCTCATAAGGGAGCGATCTTCCTACCTGGTACATCGCATCCACAGTCTGATCAAAAGGTATGTGGTTGATTACTCCGGCAAGCGTCATCTCTGCGCATATAAGCGCATTGCTCGCTCCCATTGCGTTTCTCTTCTGGCATGGAACCTCAACGAGTCCTGCTATAGGGTCGCATACGAGACCAAGCATGTTTCCGATTGCAGAGCTTGCCGCATCGAGTGCCTGCGAAGGCGTTCCGCCCATGATCTCAGTGATTGCCGCAGCAGCCATTGCAGACGCAGATCCCATCTCAGCCTGACATCCGCCTTCAGCTCCTGATACGGTTGCATTTCTCGTGATTATATATCCTACTGCAGATGCAACAAGCATGGCATCCATCATCTGATCGTCTGTGAAATCATATTCTTCCTGAATAGCCGTGAATACTCCAGGGATTACTCCTGAAGATCCGGCAGTAGGAGCCGCGACTATAAGTCCCATTGAAGTATTTACCTCGAGCACTCCCATTGAGTATGCGATGACCTTTGACATAAAGCTTCCACACACAGGCTTCTTGTCTTTTCTTGCCATTATAAGCTTTTCTTCTCCGCCAAGAAGTCCGCCCATTGATTTAAGATCTTCATTCAGCGCCTTCTTTGTGGAATTCTTCATGATATTGTATGAATGCATGAGATCTGAGAGTACCTTCTCCTCAGGCTTTCCGAAAACCTGAACCTCTCTCCTCAGCATCACCTGTGCTATGCTCATTCCAGTCTCCTCTGTAAGCGCGAGGAGCTCTACTGCATTTGCAAAATCAAAATTTATATTATTTTCTTTCATCTTATCTCCAATCATATGTTTCTTTACTCAGCCATTTTTCAGGATTACATGTCAACTATGGTAGTATCTTCAACATTTTCACATTCGCGTATCCTGTCAACAACACTCTTGTCGATCTTCTCGTCAGCTTCTATTATAGTGTATGCTGTCTCACCCTTCTGCTCTCTGTAAACTCTCATGAAGGCAACGTTTATGTCGCAGTCGCTGAGCGCAGTCGTGATATGGGCTACTACACCCTTTCTGTCCTTCTGTCTTACGATTATAGTGCTGTATTTTCCTGTAAACATTACTTCTACGCCATTTATCTGTTTTACCTGAACGTTTCCGCCTCCGATGGATTCTCCCATTATGGATTTTTCTTCACCCTTTGAGTTCTTTATGAATATCTCAACTGTGTTAGGGTGTACATTCTTGTTCGTAGAGTTTGTCTCAAAGCTGTATTTTATGCCAAGTCTGTCTGCATGCTCAAAAGCGTCTCTTATTCTTTCATCCTCAGTTCCAAAGCCCATTATTCCGCCAAGAAGCGCTCTGTCTGTTCCATGGCCTCTGTATGTCTCGGCAAATGAACCATAAAGCACGAATCTTGCTTCATTTATATCTCCTTCAGCCAGCTTATAGGCTATAAGCGCTATTCTTAGGGCTCCGGCAGTGTGGGAGCTCGATGGACCTATCATGTTCGGTCCGATTACATCAAAAATACTGATATCTTTCATTTTTTCTCCTAACATTCAATACGATTAAGACTTGTATAAATCTTTTTATACCCTAAATATTGTGGATAAATCCCGAGTTGCCCACAGTTTTGAGCCTTCTTATCCACAATATGTTGTGGTTGTCCACATTATTACAGCTCTCTTCTTCCCTCGAGGGCTCTTGTTATGGTTACGTCGTCTGCATACTCTATGTCTCCGCCCACAGGAAGTCCGTGAGCTATCCTGGTCACCTTTATTCCAAACGGCTTTATGAGCCTCGCTATATACATTGCCGTAGCCTCCCCGTCTATTGTCGGGTTTGTAGCAAGTATTACTTCCTTGAGCTCACTGTCAGAGAGCCTCTTCATGAGCTCCTTGATCTTGAGCATATCTGGAGTTATGGAATCCATGGGAGATATCGTCCCATGAAGCACATGGTACTTTCCTCTGTATTCCCTCGATCTTTCCATTGCCGCCACATCTCTTGGATCCTCCACGACGCATATTATGCTCGAATCCCTGGATGGATTGCCGCATATCGCACATGGGCTCTTGTCAGCTATGTTGCAGCAGACATCGCAGTACATTATATTGGTCTTTGCATTCACTACCGCATCTGCAAGCTCCTGAACCTCTTCCTGAGTCAGATTTATGACATGAAAAGCAAGCCTCTGGGCAGTTTTTCTGCCGATTCCCGGAAGTTTGGCAAACTGCTCTATCAATATATCAATATGATTAGAAAAGTGCTGCATTAAAACATCCCCGGCATTCCCAGTCCGCCTGAGATTTTTGCCATTCCACCAGCCATCATGTCATCAGCAGCCTTTAGTGCCTGATTAACAGCTGTGAGCACAAGGTCTTCAAGCATCTCTACGTCGTCCGGGTCAACTACTTCCGGATTTATCTTTATTGAAAGTACCTCTTTGTTTCCATTTGCCTTTACTACTACAGCTCCTCCGCCAACTGAAGCCTCTACCTCTTTTTCACCAAGCTCAGCCTGCATCTTCTCCATGTCCTTCTGCATCTTCTGAACCTGCTTCATCATGTTGTTCATGTTTCCCGGCATCGCGCCGCCTGGAAAACCTCCGCCTCTTTTTGCCATAACCTGCCTCCTTATATTTTCATTCACTGTTTTTATATTACGTCTTTTTTTGCAGCGTTGTTTTCTTACAACCTACATATTTTACCACATAACATTATTATACCACAACTGGTAAAAAACTATTGCAAAATTACTCTTTAAATGATAATATTCTAATAAGAATGCTGAAAAAACACATAATGAGCTATGAAGAGGACAAGTAGGTCAGATTTCCTTCACAAAGAGAGCAGATGGTCGGTGCGAATCTGCAGAGGATCTTTCCGAATCTACCTTGGAGCATGCAGGCAAACCTGCACGCCGCCCGCGTTACAGGCAAAGAGCTGAGCATATTTTATGCTAATTTAGGTGGCACCGCGGAATAACCTTCGTCCTATTTATATGGATGTGAGGATTTTTTTATGCGGTTTTTTGTTTTTTTACATGACATTATTTAAATCAATTTATTTATTATATAACAGGAGGTAACACATGTTAGATATCAAACGCATCAAGCAGGACCTTGAAAACATAAAGCATCTAATGGATCTCAGAGGAGAAGCCGACTTTTCGCTTGAAGAGGTTATCGCGCTTGACAACAAGAGAATAGAGCTGCTTCAGAAGGTTGAAGTGATGAAGAGCGAGTCAAACGCCGATTCAAAGCTTATACCTCAGTACAAGAAGGAAGGAAAGGACACTACAGAGCTCATGGCTGACCTCAAGAGACTTTCTGACGGAATAAAGGTGCTTGACGAAGAAGTGAAGGCCGTTGAGACTGAGCTTTTCAACAAGATGCTCACAATACCTAACGTTCCAAACCCTAAGGTAATAAAGGGCGATACGGATGAAGACAACCTTGAGATAAGAAAGTGGGGAGAGCCTACAAAATTTGATTTCGAAGCCAAAGCTCACTGGGATGTAGGAACAGACCTGGGCATACTTGACTTTGAAGCAGGCGGAAAGATAACAGGCGCAAGATTCACGCTTTACAAGGACCTTGGAGCAAGACTCGAGCGTTCAGTAATGAACTTCTTCCTTGATACTCATACTGCTCAGCATGGCTACAGAGAGATGCTTCCACCTTTCATAGCAAACAGGCAGAGCTTCATAGGAACAGGCCAGCTTCCTAAATTTGAAGAGGACATGTTCAAGCTCGAAGGCTTTGAGTATTTCCTTGTTCCAACAGCTGAAGTTCCTGTGACAAATATCCACAGAGACGAGGTACTCAGCGCAGATGAGCTTACTATAAAATACTGTGCATACACTCCTTGCTTCAGGGCAGAGGCAGGTTCAGCAGGAAGAGATACAAGAGGCCTCATAAGACAGCACCAGTTCAACAAGGTTGAGCTAGTGAAATTCACGAAGCCTGAAGATTCATATGATGAGCTTGAAAAACTTACTGCAGATGCAGAAAAAGTGCTTCAGATGCTCGGACTTCCTTACAGAGTGGTTCAGATATGCTCTGGAGACCTTGGATTCACTGCGGCGTTCAAATACGACCTTGAAGTATGGATGCCAAGCTACGGAAGATATGTAGAGATCTCTTCATGCTCAAACTTTGAGGACTTCCAGTCAAGAAGAGCCAACATAAGATTCAAGCGTGACAAGGCGTCAAAACCTGAATTCGTGCATACGCTGAACGGCTCTGGAGTAGCGATCGGAAGAGC
>SAAM01000155.1 GCA_009929415.1 Clostridia bacterium
CTGATATGATTCGGGAGGAGAAGTTGATGATGGAACAAGAGGCTATTTATCTCCCTCCTTTTTATCACTCTGAATGTGGTACTGCCAAACGATTATTGGCTCTGATGGATGCTTCGGATAATGGCAAGCATCCTAAGTTTGATTTGAAAGCCATTGAAAAAGAGACGGGTATTGAATATGATGAAGTGCAGATAGCTGCTATTCGTCAAGCGGTAGATTCTAAAGTGATGGTGCTCACGGGCGGTCCCGGTACAGGAAAGACCACTACCACCCAAGGTATCATTGCTGCCTTGAAAACTGCTGGCTTGCAGATTCTATTAGCTGCTCCAACAGGTCGTGCTGCCAAGCGAATGAGTGAAGCTACAGGTATGGAAGCCAAGACGATTCATCGGTTATTGGAGTTCAATCCTGCCGATGGTTACAAACGCAATGATGAAAACCCTTTGGAAGGTGATGCGCTGATAGTAGATGAATGTTCGATGATAGACATCATTCTGATGAACAACCTTATGAAGGCAATTCCACTGGGTATGCGTTTGGTATTTGTGGGCGATATTGACCAGTTGCCAAGTGTGGGTGCTGGCAATGTGCTTCGTGATATCATTGATTCACAGAAGATACCTGTTATACGCTTGACACGCATCTTCCGACAGGCGCAATCCAGTCGCATTGTGATGAGTGCCCATGCTATCAATCGGGGTGTATTCCCCGATTTGAGCAATGGAAAGGATACGGATTTCTTCTTCATAAAGAATGATGATGCTGAGCAAGTGGCTACTAACATAGTGCAGTTGGTGAAGAACCGTCTGCCAAAAGCCTATAATATGCCAACCAACAAGATACAGGTATTGACTCCCATGCAACGTGGTGTGGTGGGTGCATCGAATCTGAATATCGTGTTGCAAGAGGCTATCAATCCAAGCAAGGTTGGTTTGAATCGTGGCGGTTATTCCTTCCGTCAAGGTGATCGTGTGATGCAGATTCGCAACAATTACGATAAGAATGTGTTCAATGGCGATTTGGGGTATATTCAGGCGGTAGATATGGAAGAGCGCACCTTGATGGTGGATTTTGACGGAACGCTGGTAGAGTATGAGGTGAGCGAGCTGGATGAGTTGACGCTGGCTTATGCGACCACCATTCATAAATCGCAAGGTTCAGAATATCCTATTGTAGTGATGCCAGTACTGATGAATCACTATGTGATGCTGCAACGCAATCTCATTTATACAGGCATTACCAGAGCCAAGAAAATCTGTGTGCTGATAGGTTCCACCAAGGCATTGGCTTATGCCATTCACAACATGACGGTTCTGAAACGCAACACCAAACTCAAAGAACGACTCAATCCTTTATTGGCTGTAGCAAAAGAGGATAAAGTGATTCCTTTGCAGAAAGCAGGCTATGAGATAGGAAAAGAGCCCCCTCTGGGCATGGTAGCCGAAGAGAAGACTCCGTATGGGGATCCAAAATAATTACAACTGAAAGAAATATGTATGCCTTATGCTTTTGCTTTTAATGTGAGAATACCCATTCCAATCGTTCAGCGGTGAAAGCCTTTTCGCAAGCTTGTGAATGATTTAATCCTTCTAGTACATCCAATTTTGCTTCACCACCATTTTTATTAATTGATTCTACAGTTTCACGAAATGATTTCATCTTTTTATCTCCTTCAGCCGTTCCTATTGTAGAATAGACTGGAGTGTGAAGCAGGTTAGCTTGATTACATTCGTTAGCTCCTCCTGAAGCACAGAAAGCTGCAGTAAAGAATTTGGGGTAGTTCTTTATCATGTGCCATGTGCCCATACTTCCCATGGATGCTCCAAGAATATATATTTTTGAAACATCTATTCCCATAGTAGTAACATAGTGGTCTATCAGTGATTTAATATATGGGTTATAGCCCTTATTCTTATTACCACCTTCCATTCCAGATCATGTATATTCTTTTGGGCATTGAGGGACAAGCATGATGGCTTGGGTTTTACTCTTCTTTAGATAGTTCAGGATTGCATTTTATCCCTTGATTAGCCATTTGGCTCTGATTATCATCACCGCTACCACTATGTCCGTGAAGAAATATTACCAAACAGGGCGCTTTGCGTGAATTTGTCGAGTTGATGGCTTCTCTATAACGGATAGTTTGACCATTCACTACATATTCCCTTGCCTTGAAAGATGCTAGCAAAGACGGATCTACTTTTATAGAAGAGTGTATGTCGTTTCTATGTTTTGGTTGGGCATTGCATACGCTGCAAAGTGGAATAAGAGCTATCAAAAAGATGATGATTGATTTCATTATATTCTGTTTTTTCCTTATTAGACGCAGAATCATTCATTTAGTTTAATTGTGACACAAAAAGACATAATTAGATGGAGGTCTATTAATGATTACCTAAGAGAAAACATTTTGTGGAGAAAGCTTTTTACAGTAAGTTATACATTATAGTTTCCTATCCAACTTCATAATGTGGACAGGTCGATCATTTCCATGGTAAAGGTTGCTACAGTAGTTCTCCTTGCCCGTATCAATGAATCCACATTTCTCCATCACTCTGCCGGAAGCTGGATTATCAACGAAGAAATCTGCCCAAAGAGTCTGAAAGTTCTTTGTCGCATAGCAATACTTAATCATGGCTTGAAGGCCCTCTGTACAATATCCCTTGTTCCAATGTGGTTTGCCCATCCAGTAGCCAATCTCGGCATCATTCTCACTAATCTCGATATTGCTTTTGTCATAAGGATAGTAACCCATGCAGCCTATTGGCTCATTTGTCTCTTTCAGGATAACGGCCCAAGTATAGTCGTTCATGAAAACATCCTGAATGATCCTCAAGCTTTCTTCAATGCTCGTATGGGGTGGCCATCCTGCACGAGGTCCAACATCTGGATCAGAAGCATATTTGTAAAGTATCTCTGCATCGGTGCATCTCCATCTACGCATCAATAATCGTTCGGTTTCGATGATGACATCATGGTCTGCTTCAAGTTTTTCCCTCAGTTCTATCTCGTATTGCCTGGCATCTGTGAACACAATACCATCCATACCAACCCGTCGGCCACCTTCGATATTCTCTGCACGATCATCAACGAAGATACACTCCTCAGGCTTCAGGTTGAACTTATTGAAGAGACGTTGGTATATTTCTGCTTCAGGTTTTATCACTTTTTCATCAGAAGAGACAATATAGCCATCGAGCAGCTTGAAGATGCCAAACTGAGCGATGGTGAGATATACCTTGCTGCACCAGTTTGTCAACCCATAGAGCTTATAGCCCTCAGCTTTTAGTTGGGTGAGCAGTTCGTACATTCCTTCAACTTCATTCGTCACTATCTCCGGGTAATGCTCATTGAAGATGCGTATCTCTGGCTCAAAATCTTTGTTCTTGCTGATGATATCTTCAACGATAGTCTCAAATGGTTTTTCCTCACGGTCAAGTCGTTGCTGTACCTCTTCGTTGTAGAGTACAAGGGTAAAAGCCCGACACCTTTCTGTATCAGGGATATATTTACGAAAGAATGCCTCGAAGTCGTAATCCACGAGCACCTTTCCAAAGTCAAATATCAGATTCTTTATCATTTTTAAATTCTTATTCCAACCCGAACATCGTGTTAAGTATCTCAGTGCCAGCATTAGTTTGGAAAATGTTCTTACGAACGGCAAGTACGGCTTCCTTTGACTCTGAATCTTCATATAAGTTGACAAGGAAGTCTGCTTCTATGAGAATCTTGTAATCCAGGTCATCGCATACATGGTAAGTGTGATGATGTGCTACGAGCCAACAGATACGTTCTATTTGCTCTTCGGTGTAGCTACCAAGTTTCGTCAGAAGGTCACGAGCCACAGCAGGACCTTCTTGTTCTTGGAGTTTACCATTCTGACGACCATACTTTTGTTCACTTGCACGAATTCCAATATCGTGCACCAGAGCAGCACTTTCGAGAATAAACTGCGTCTCTTCGTCGAGTTCTTCCTTTAAACCAATGAGCTTGGCATAGGCATGAACTTTTGTAGTATGTTGTATGCGTTTTGGATCACCCTTGTCATAGTGAATCATGGCAAGCGCAAGGTCTTGTATCTTATCCATAATCAGAAATATCTTTAATTGTCTTACTCTTTACTGTAAAATAACGATAGTGAAAGTTATAACTATCCAAAACAGAATAGTCAAGCAGCATCCGCTATTACTAGCACTTCCTCTTTTAGTACCAGAGGCTGCCTTTGCCAAGTCGAAGATGCTGAATGTGGTTCTTCGATAGACTTGATTGTACAGTGCTTTTTTGGGATGTAATATGCCCATTCCCTTTCTTCCATATCCGGGGATGATGGCTTTCTTGACGGCTCTGTTTAGTCTGCCTGTTGTACGTGCGCTTATACTCTTTTTGAGCGATGGCGTTCTCATTCCAAATTTCATAGGCATTACTCTTTATAATCATTTTCATATCTACCAGCATAGGTCTGTTTAGCTAAGTAGGTATATTTATTTATGAAATCTGTCTTAGCATTCGTATATCCATCTCTGTCATGTTCAAATGGTTTCCAAAGAGAAAGTTTCAATGCTTCATATTCTTTGGCAATAGATGGATGTTCATTTAAGTAATCTCTAAAATATAATTCATCGTTATCACCTGAAAGTCTCACATGAATATGAAAGACTTTATCGGCAAAGCCAAATTTTGTGTAGCCTTTGTTGAAATCCATGCGTCTTTCAGATTTTATCATGCAGA
>SAAM01000156.1 GCA_009929415.1 Clostridia bacterium
GATTCAGATGAGCAGGAGATTCAGGCGGACTCTTTCTTGTTTCCTTGATAAGGTATACAAACATAAGGGAAGATTGGAAATATTGCAAAGATTGAGTTTATGACGAAATACTCTAGCCATAAATATTACAACTCAATCGAAACTCCAGCTGCCCTTGCAGATACAGATGAACTGGGAACAGATTTCAGCGAACTAAAAAAAGTGGTTGGAGAAATTCGCGAGGCGACCAAACAACATTGCGGCAGGAGTTTACATGAATATACTTCATACATCAGATTGGCATATCGGCCGTACCTTGTACGGCAGGAAACGCTATGAGGAGTTCGAAGCCTTTTTAACTTGGTTGGAGAATATCATACAGGATAACAGTATCGATGTGCTTTTGGTAGCGGGCGATGTCTTTGACACTAGTGCTCCCAGCAATCGTGCTCAGGAGCTCTATTATCGCTTCTTGAATCGAGTTACCCGTTCTACTTGCAGACATATTGTCATTATTGCAGGTAATCACGATTCTCCTTCTTTTCTTAATGCACCAAAGGAGTTGCTAAAGACCCTGAGTGTACATGTCATCGGGTGTACCTCGGCCTCCTTGGATGATGAAGTCTTGGTGCTTCGAAATGAGCAAAATAACCCGGAGTTGATCGTCTGTGCTGTCCCCTACCTTCGTGATAAAGATATTCGCATTTCAGAATCAGGAGAAAGCATCGAAGACAAAGAGCAAAAAATAGCTGACGGCATCCGTTCTCATTACGCCACTGTTGCCACGTTGGCAGAAGAGAAACGTAAAGAACTAGAGCTCTCTATTCCTATTGTCGGTATGGGGCATCTCTTCACTGCTGGGGGACAAACCATCGATGGAGATGGGGTACGTGAGCTCTATATTGGTTCTTTGGCACATGTCTCGGCTGACATGTTTCCTCCCAGCTTCAGTTATCTGGCACTTGGGCACCTTCATGTTCCCCAGAAGATAGCTGGCTGTGAAACCATGAGATACAGTGGTTCACCATTACCCATGGGGTTTGGTGAGGCTACTCAGAAGAAAAGTGTCTGTCTGCTTCAGCTAGAAGGAAAATCCGCCATAGTTCAGCTGATAGAAGTGCCGGTATTTCAAAAGCTTGAACGTGTAGCAGGTGACTGGGACACAATCCTTGGCGATATTCACAACCTAGTAGCACAAAAAACCAGATGTTGGCTTGAGGTTATCTACAGTGGGACTGAGATTATGAATGACCTACGTGAACGTTTGGAAATTGAAGTCACTGGTACTGAAATAGAAATTCTGCGAATACAAAATGACAGGATCATTGAGCGGGTACTCAAGCAAATCCATAACTCAGATACACTGGACAATCTCAATGTAAACGAGGTTTTTGCCCGATGCCTTGAAATGCATGAAATCCCTGAAGACCAACGAGCTGAGCTTTTACTCATGTATCAGGAAACACTCACAGCCCTTCATGACGAAGATCTATTGGCAGAATAGGAGGCGGTAGGAATGAGAATTCAGAAAATACATTTTAAAAACTTGAACTCGTTGGTTGGAGAGTGGTCTATTGACCTCACTGATCCTGCATTCATGGCAGAAGGTATCTTTGCTATCACTGGTCCTACTGGTGCAGGAAAGACTACCATCTTTGATGCAATCTGCCTTGCACTCTATGGCCGCACGCCTCGACTGAAAAAGGTCACGAAAAGCGAAAATGAAATCATGTCTCGCCAAACCGGAGAATGCTTTTCTGAGGTCACCTTTGAAACAAAAACTGGACGATATCGATGTTATTGGAGTCAACATCGTTCACGGAAAAAACCAGAAGGAGAGCTGCAGGCACCAAGGCAAGAAATTGCAGATGCCAGTACCGGTAAGATTCTTGAATCAAATATTCGAACTGTTGCAAGCCGAATTGAGTCGGTTACCGGCATGGACTTTGATCGTTTTACACATTCCATGCTCCTGGCTCAAGGTGACTTTGCCAGTTTTCTCCAAGCAGCCCCAGATGAGCGCTCTCCGATACTGGAGCAGATAACAGGTACCGAGATCTATAGCCAGATTTCCATCCGTGTTCATGAAAGACACCGTGCTGAGCTAGTAAAATTGGATATACTTACTGCTGAGCTTCAAGGAATCGAAACACTTGCTCCGGAAATTGAGCAATCGATAGAACAGGTGCTTGCCACAAAGCGAAAGGAAGAGCTCGAAGTTTCAAATCATGTAGAGGCTACGAAGACTGCACTTGCATGGCTCACGACCATTGAAGGCCTGAAAAAGGATATCGATGCTCTCCGTGATTCCTCAAACACACTGCAGGCAGACATCATTGCGTTCAAGCCAGACAAAGAAAGGCTTGAGAGGGCACTGAGTGCGGCAACACTAGACGGGACTTATGCAACGCTGACAGCCAACCGGGAACAGCAAGCCAATGCTCAAACCACGCTGAATGAACTGGAGGAGGAGCTCCCTCTTCTGGAGTCCTCCACCACCACCCTTGCAACAGCCCTCCAAGCAGCAGGGGACGCAACTGAGTATCGGAAGAAGGAGCAACAAGAGCAGTTGCCAATCATTCAAAAAGCTCGTTCTCTTGACCAAGCATGTGAGGAAAAGGAAAAACAGGCAAAAGAACAAGAGGGGAGCTGCAAGCAGGACGCATCCAAAATTGCCGCAGACAAGAAAGCTTGTTCCGAGGCCCAGGCTACGCTGGATACGCATAAAGATTCGTGTAAGGAGGTGGAGAGTTACCTTACCGAGCATGCAGCAGATGAGTATTTAGTAAGCAATCTTGCCGGCATCGATGTGCAACTGAACAATCTGAGTGCCAAACAAGCTGATATCACTTCCCAAGAAAGGAAGCTTTCAGAAGCCAATAAAAATCTGGAAGAGGCAACCCAATCTCTTTCTAAACTGCTGAAGGCCAAGGAGCAGCATTCAGAGGCGTTAAAGACTGCGTCAACCCAGCTTACAGAGCGAAGAGAGGAGTTGTTCACACTCCTCGCCGGTAAGCTGCTTCGAGAGTATCGCGCTGAGAAAGACGGTAAACAAAGAGAGAAGTCTCTACGGATGGTCATCGCAAGCCTTGAAAAACACAGGTCGCAATTGGAAGAAGGAAAGCCCTGCCCCCTATGCGGGGCCACCAGCCATCCCTTTGCAGAGGGCAATATTCCTTCACCAGATGAGTTTGACAACGCAATTGCTTCGCTGGATACGCTGATATCTCATGCCGAGCAACTAGAGACGACCATCAAGGACCATGAAACGGTAGAATCTCTTGCCCGTAACACCTTGTCGAACTCCGAAAAATTGGAAGAAGTAGCACGTAGTGAAACAAAGGCCATCGAAAAGGCTAACAGTACACTAAAAGATGGTTTGAAAAAACTCAAAACTGAATATGTTGAGCTGAAGCAAGCAATGATTGGTCAACTCCAACCACTGGGTATTGCAGATATTTCTGATACTGGTATTTCCTCATTGGGTAAATCTCTCAAATCGAGATTGGATACCTGGCAGGCAAATTCTCGAAAGAAACAAGCAATCGAGAAGCAGGTTACTGACCTCACCTCGGAATTGAATCGCTTGGAGGGGGTAATCGAAACACAGGTGTCTTCACTAAAAGAAAAACAGAATAACCTCGATGCATTGAAACAGGAAATCCGTGAACTAAAAACTAAGCGTAACGCTCTGTTTGGCGACAAAATACCTGATGATGAAGAAAGACGTTTGAACAAGGCTGTTTGCGATGCCGAAGAAACAGAAAAGGGAGCAAGGAGCAAACATAGCGAGGCTAAGCAGAGTTTTGATTCCACAAAAGCCAGCATTACGACATTGAACAAGCAGATTGATCAACGTAAGCAGGTCCTTTCTCAAGCTGAGGCTGAATTCATACAAGCCTTGGCATCAATCGGTTTTGCAGATGAAGAAACGTTTATGAAAGCCAGACTAACACCCCAACAGAGAACAGAATTATCAAGCATAGCTAAAAACCTGGATGATCGGCAGACAGATCTGAAAGCCAGACTAACAGATAGAGAAACCCAATTGTCTGCAGAACAGGAAAAACACGTTACAGACAAATCAAAAGAAGAAATCGAACCCAAAGTTGAGGAAAATAGAAGCAGACTTAAAACGCTTCAAGAGGATATTGCCGAGCTCAGGCATAAGCTGAAGGATAATAGTCATGCAAAGGAGCTCTTACAAGAAAAGGGAAAAGGAATTGAAGCCCAAAAAATGGAATGCCGCAGGTGGGATACACTCCGCACACTCATAGGCTCGTCTGATGGTAAGAAGTATCGCAATTTTGCCCAAGGTTTGACCTTTGAGCTGATGGTAAGCC
The DNA here is from genome assembly GCA_009929415.1 of Clostridia bacterium. GTDB lineage: Bacteria > Bacillota > Clostridia > Peptostreptococcales > Filifactoraceae > Proteocatella. The sequence continues at coordinate 4,323 of SAAM01000156.1, forward strand.
ATGCCAACCGTCAATTACAGAAGATGAGTGATCGTTACTTGTTGATTCGTGATGAGATTCTCCCTCTTGAGCTCAACATCATTGACAACTATCAAGCAGGAGAAACCAGATCAACGAAGAATCTTTCCGGTGGTGAAAGTTTTATTGTCAGTTTGGCTCTTGCTCTAGGTCTGTCACATATGTCAAGTAGAAATGTTCGAATTGATTCTCTATTTCTGGATGAAGGTTTCGGAACGCTTGATGAAGAAGCTCTTGATACCTCTCTGCAAACCCTTGTCGGTTTGCGGGAAGATGGCAAGCTCATTGGAGTTATTTCTCATGTACCTGCGTTGAAAGAGCGCATTACTACACAAATCGAAATCAAACCTCTATCCGGTGGCAAAAGTGTGATAT
>SAAM01000157.1 GCA_009929415.1 Clostridia bacterium
GTCTCGGATGGAATGATAGAATCTACGCCTGACAGGGAAAGCGTGTATCTTATACAGACCCCTCAGGGTTTTTCAAAAAAGCTGCTTATAGATTCCTATGAAGACCTATTGAATTCGAAAGAGATCTTCATGCCTACGGACGACGCCTCGGTAGTCGAAAGATTTGGAGCCAGGGTGAGCATTGTAGAAGGAAGCTATGAAAATATAAAGATAACTACAGTTTCAGACCTCGCATTTGCGGAGGCGATACTGAAGACGGAGGCCGCTATATGAGGATAGGAACAGGATATGATGTCCATGCATTTGAGCAGGGACGAAAACTCATAATCGGAGGAGTGGAGATCCCTCATGAGAGAGGACTTGCCGGTCATTCGGACGCGGACGTGCTGCTCCATGCCATAACAGATGCCATGCTGGGCGCGCTTGCGCTGGGAGACATAGGAAAGCTCTATCCGGACAGCTCTGCAGATTTTAAGGACATAGACTCGAGGATACTTCTGAGAGATGCCTTTGCCCTGATCAAGAGCAAAGGATATGCAATCGGAAACCTGGACGCCGTGATAGTGGCTCAGAGGCCGAAAATGGCACCTTATATAGACGCGATGAGAGAAAACGTGGCAGGAGACCTTGAAACGGAAACAGGCCGAATAAGCATAAAGGCGACCACCACAGAGAGGCTGGGCTTTGAAGGAAGAGAAGAAGGCATATCATCACAGGCTGTCGTACTGCTTGTCAAAGCGTCAGAGCTGTAAATATATATTGGAACAAGCACAGAGGAGGAATAACTTTATGAAATTCAGAATGATCCACAACAATATAAATGTGCTCGATCTTGAAAAGAGCATCGCTTTTTACAAAGAAGCGCTGGGAATGGAGATAAAGAGAGTGCATGAACTGGAGGACGGAAGCTTCAGGCTTGTCTACCTGGAGGCATCTGAAGGCAGCCATCAGCTAGAGCTCACATGGCTAAGAGACAGAACAGAGCCTTACAATCTTGGAGAAAATGAGTTCCACCTGGCGTTTGAGACAGATGATTTTGAAGAGGCTCATGAAAAGCACAGGGATATGGGTTGCATATGCTTCGAGAATCCTCAGATGGGAATATATTTCATATCGGATCCGGACGGATACTGGCTTGAAGTTCTCCCATCAAAAAGACATTAGTCTGACAACTGTTTTTCCTTAAAATAGGCTTGCTTTTTCAGGGAAAATAGTATAATATATTATGGGTATAAATTTTAATAATACACACGCCGTGCATTTTGTAAAAGGGTGCCTTTAGAAGGCCTTTTACAGAGATAAACACAGCGGAGGAAAAAACCGGAGGAGAAAAAAATGAGCGTAGTTAGCATGAAGCAGCTTTTAGAAGCTGGAGTACACTTTGGACATCAGACAAGAAGATGGAATCCAAAAATGGCAAGATTTATCTTTACAGAAAGAAATGGAATCTATATAATAGACCTTCAGAAAACTGTTAAGAAAATAGAAGAAGCATACGATTTCGTAAGAGAAGTTGCTGAAACAGGAAAGCCAATCCTTTTCGTTGGAACAAAGAAGCAGGCTCAGGATTCAATAAAAGAAGAAGCTGAAAGATCAGGAATGTACTTTGTAAACGAGAGATGGTTAGGTGGAATGCTTACAAACCACAAGACAATCAAGACAAGAATAGACAGACTTAGAAAGCTTGAAAAAATGCAGGAAGATGGAACATTCGATGTACTTCCTAAGAAAGAAGTTATCAAGCTTATGGCAGAAAAAGAGAAGCTTGAGAAATATCTTGGCGGAATCAAGGACATGCCAGAGCTTCCAGGAGCACTTTTCGTAGTTGACCCAAGAAAAGAAAGAATAGCAATCAAAGAAGCTCAGAAGCTTGGAATACCAGTAGTTGGAATAGTTGACACAAACTGTGATCCAGACGAGCTTGATTTCCCGATTCCAGGAAATGACGATGCTATAAGAGCAGTAAAACTTATTGCAGGAGCTATGTCACAGGCTATAATCGAAGCTAAGCAGGGAGCTATCGAAGTTACTTCAAGCGAAGCCGCTGAAGAGACAGTAGAAGTTACAGAAGAAGCATAATAAACAATTTGAATTCAAAGTAAGGTATCCTCATAAAATACTCACCCACCAAGGCAAGTGAGGTGGTCTGGGTACCTTACTTTTAATATGTACAGGAGGAAAAACAAATGGAAATAACAGCAAGTATGGTAAAAACGCTCAGAGAAAAAACTCAGGCTGGAATGATGGACTGCAAAAAAGCTCTTGCAGAAGTTGATGGAGATATGGACAAGGCGATAGACCTTCTAAGAGAAAAAGGACTTTCAAAGGCAGCTAAGAAAGCAGATAGAATAGCAGCAGAAGGACTTGTTAAGCTTGTAATAGCTGACGACATGAAATCGGGAGCAGTTGTAGAGGTTAACTCAGAGACTGACTTCGTTGCAAAGAACGAAGAATTCATAGGACTCGTAGAAGACCTTGCAAAAATGGTACTTGAGACAGCACCAGCTTCAATCGAAGCACTTAAAGATTCAAAATATATGGGAACAGAAGAAACAGTTCAGGAAGTTCTTAACGGAAAGATAGCAAAAATCGGAGAGAACATGAACCTGAGAAGATCAGCAAGAGAAGAAGCTACAGGAGCTGTTGTTGGATATGTTCACGGAGCTGGAAAGATAGCAGTTCTTGTAAACTTTGATTCAGAAGCGGCAGCTGCAGATCTTGAAGATCTTGGAAAAGACGTTGCAATGCAGATAGCTGCAATGAACCCTATGTACATCTCAAGAGATGACGTAGATCAGTCATACATCGAGCATGAGAGAGAAATCCTTACAGCTCAGGCTATAAACGAAGGAAAGCCTGAAGAAATAGCTAAGAAGATGGTAGAAGGAAGACTTAACAAGCAACTTAAAGAGGTTTGCCTTCTTGAGCAGGTATTCGTAAAAGATTCTGATTTCACTGTAAAGCAGATAATCGAGAACAAGGCGAAGGCTCTTGGAAAAGAAATAAAAATTGCCGGAGTTCAGAGATTTGAAGTTGGAGAAGGAATAGAGAAGAAGGAAGAAAATTTTGCAGAAGAAGTTGCAAAACAATTAGGAAACTAAACTGAATTAGCAGAGAACACCTTGTGATGCAGTGAAACATATCATCTGTCGGCTATAAGCGTGTTCTCTTTTTATAAGCGGAGGAAAGAATCAAATGAGTGAATTAGCATACAAAAGAGTCCTTTTGAAACTCAGCGGAGAAGCGCTGGCTGGAGAAAAAGGGTTTGGCATAGATAATGACACAGTCCTGGAAATAGCACAATCAGTCAAGAAGATGCTTGAAATCGGAGCTGAGGTTGCCATAGTAGTAGGCGGCGGAAATATCTTTAGAGGCAGGAGCGGAGAGAACATGGACAGAACGACAGCTGACCACATGGGCATGCTGGCGACTGTGATAAATGCACTTGCGCTTCAGTCATCGCTTGAGAATATAGACGTGGTAACGAGAGTTCAGACAGCGATAGAGATGAAGGAAATCGCAGAGCCATACATCAGAAGAAGAGCTATGAGACATCTTGAAAAAGGAAGAGTAGTTATTTTTGGAGCGGGAAGCGGAAATCCATACTTCTCCACAGATACGGCTGCTGCGCTCAGGGCTGCGGAAGTGGATGCAGAAGTAATACTGCTGGCTAAGAAGGTCGATGGAGTATATGACTGTGACCCTGTTACAAATCCTGACGCTGTAAAATTTGACAGGCTGAGCTATCTTGAAGTGCTAAACAGAGATCTGAAAGTAATGGATTCAACAGCAACCTCCCTTTGTAAAGACAATAAGATACCTATAAGAGTATTTTCTCTCGAAGATCCAGACAACATAATCAGGGTTATCAAAGGTGAAAATATAGGAACAATAGTAGAGTAGCAGAGCAGTATATGATATAATAGACTAAAAAGCAAAGGAGTATTACCATGAGAAACGAAGTACATGAAAAACTTGAATCCAAAATGGAAAAAACCATATCTGTGCTTAAAGAAGACCTGGCAGTAATAAGAGCAGGAAGAGCCAACCCATCAATGCTGGACAAGGTGGTTGTGGATTATTACGGAACCCCTACTCCTCTGAAGCAGATGGCAGGAGTTTCAGCACCAGAGCCAAGAGTAATACTTATCCAGCCATGGGACAAAAGTTCACTCAAGAGCATAGAAAAAGCCATTCAGGTGTCAGACCTCGGGTTTAATCCAACGAATGATGGAATTCAGATAAGAATCGCAATACCTCAGCTTACAGAAGACAGAAGAAAAGACCTCACAAAGCTCGTTGCAAAAACAGGGGAGCAGGCAAAGGTAGCACTAAGAAATGAGAGAAGAGAAGCTAACGACAAGATCAAGAAGCTTGAAAAAGACGGAGAGCTTACAGAAGACGATGCAAAAAAAGCAACAGACGAAGTTCAGAAGATAATAGACAGATACACAAAGACTGTAGATGAAATGGTTGCCAGAAAAGAAAAAGAGATCATGGAAGTATAATGGATATAAAAAGACTGGTTTCAATGCGTCTTGAAGAGGCGCAGGCGCTTCTGAAAGATCAGGGCATGAAATATGAAGTTGAGTATACCTGCGGAGGCAAGGACAAAGAAATCCTTACGCAGATGCATGTGATACGTGCAATTCAAAAACCGTCCG
>SAAM01000158.1 GCA_009929415.1 Clostridia bacterium
CGTTGACTGGAGAACAGGAAGGACCTTATCGTTGCAAGCTGACGCGGTAATTATAGCAACGGGCGGAGGCGGGCAGATCTACAGGAGGAGCGACAACCCTGCAAGGATGACAGGCGATGGCTATTCGCTTGCAAAAAGGGCGGGAGTTGAGCTTATAGATATGGAGTTTGTCCAGTTCTACCCGATCGGCTGGGCGGAGCCCGGGTTGCCCGTATGGCTGGCAGATACAGGTCTTGTGGATCATGTTAGGATCACAGATGATGCCGGAGATGAATTTTTTATCAGGGCAATAAAAGAGTGGGGATATAAAAATGGCGCGGAAGCCAACCTCTTTGCGAGGGACAGATGCTCTGTCCTCATGGCAAAAAAAGAAGAGAAAGGCCCTGTCTTTGCCCATCTTGAAGATGTGCATGACGAAAAATGGGAGGATCGTGGACTTCAGTATTCACTTACGATAGACCGGAGGTTTTTCGATCATTTCAGGCGGCCAGTAAGAATCTCTCCGATACAGCATTATATGTCCGGCGGAATAAAGATAGATGATGAGTGCAGGACAGGGATCTCGGGCCTTTTCGCGTGCGGGGAGGCTGCCGGCGGAGTTGACGGAGCAAACAGAATCGGCGGGAACGCCTTTTCAAACATAGTTACTTTCGGGATGATAGCCGGAAGGAACGCAGCAGGGGATGCGGTCTGGGAGTCAAAGTTACATCATGAGCCGAAAGAATGTCCGCCGGTTGTGAATTATGAGACAGGCACAGAGCCGTCAAGGTTGCGTGCTGAGCTGCAGAAAACAGCCTGGGATCTTCTCGGGCCTGTCAGGAGCGAAAAAAGCATAAGTCAGGTGCAGGAAAAGATCAAAGAGATAACTAAGAGGCATATGAATATAGATAGTCCTATAGAGATGCTTCTGGCTTTGGAAATGAGAGGACTTATCGATACTGCGGAGTTGGTCGCAGAGGCCGCCCTCAGGAGAAAGGTCTCTCTTGGGACCCATTTCAGGGAAGACGATCGATCATTGTCTTGCGGTAATTGAGACCTTTGCCCAGGGAGTATTTTTCAGCATTGCAAAAATTTAATTATCTCTGTTATTAGAAGTATCTTCTTATTTTGAACATAGTTTTCCTTGATCTAATTAACTCAACTTTGCCACCGTCTTTCCCTCATGTTTTTGGTTTAACTACCAGCCGATCCGTGCAACTCGTAACTCGTTGGCTCTCTGGCCGTGATCGGGAATCCGGCGACTTCAATTTTTTGAGCCACTGACGCTCCGCGGATAAACATTTGGAGAAGACGAAAAATTGAGGTTTTGAATTCAATGGTAGCAAGAGGTGGAAAAGTTGAGTAATTAAATTGTGAATGTAAAATATATTAAACATTGTATAATTATAATAATTCCAGTCTTACAAAATTTGTATAAAACAAGCTTAGGTAATAAAATGACCGGAGTTGACAAAGCTCCCTGGTATTGATAAATGCCAAAAGAAGGCCTGTTCTATTTGCTTAAATACCAGTTTTTGGTATCCACGATCATATTTTTCAGGGGAGGAAGAAAGATTGGCAATAGAATGGGAACCCCGAAGCAAAAACATTAAATCAGCAGCTGTAATAGCTGCTCTTGTCTTTATTCTCTCTGCTCTGATATTCATGAATATGACATACGATAATGCCAGGAAAGAGATATTTGCCTCAATGCATGATCTTGAAAGGCAAAATGTCCTGATCCTAAGGCAGAATCTTGCAATAAACAGAAATTTCGTATCGAGCATCTCGGTAAATCTCGGCAGGATGACACCGGATCTCAACTCAGCTGAGGCAATTAAGTATATAAGAGAGCAGGACTGGTTTACAGATTTCGGTGCTCTATACCTTATAAAAAGAGACGGAAATATGTACTTTGGAAACACAGGCAGTGAGACAGATAGAGACTATTATAAAGATCTTATGTCGAGAAACAGTTTTTACTCTGAAATAAAGGTATTCCATTCAGAGGCAGGCAGCTGTCTTACCATCAACTCACCCGTAAGACACAATGATGAGATGATCGGGGTCCTCTCCGCAAGGTTCTATAGGGACAAACTGAACGAAATGGTTACCTTCGATATTTTTAAGGGAACAGGCTACTGTTATCTTCTGTCGAATGACGGATCAATAATTGCAAGGTCAGACCACTCCATAGCAAATAAAAATGCAAAAACTCTTAAGGATCTTTTTTCATTAGTCCCCGGTGGAGTTGACGGAGAAAAGTACTACAGTGAGATCGCCAGGGGAATGGAAAAGGGGACCTCCGGTGAAATGATATACCCGATCAAAAGCGGCAACAGAGTCGTATCTTATACTCCGGTAGATATTGCGGACATGTACCTTATTACATCTGTTCCGGAAAATGTGGTTTTTTCTGCAGCATCCGGGCGTTTCTTTAAGGGCATAATATTTGTATTGGTTTCCATCATAACTTTTGCTGCGCTCATGTGCTATTTTTTCGCTGCTATGAAGAGAAATTCAGAGATCATCGAAAGTGCGAACAGAGAGCTTTCCCTTATATACGACAGCATGCCCGGAGGGATAGTAAGATATGTCCGTCAGGGAGAAAAATGGCGTATTAAATCTGCAAACGAGAGGTTTTACAAGCTTATAGGCAAAACGAAGGAGATATTTGAAAAGGAATACGATAATAACATCATGAACATTTTATCCGCACCTCTTTCTGAAGAGACGAAACAGGACATAGAACTAAAGGTAAAGAATGAAGATGCATTCGAGACTGAACTGAAACTGGGAATGGATGACGGGAGCGCCAGGTGGGCCTGCCTGAGTGTTGATTATGTAAACGGAGAAGCCGGGACGAGGGAGATAGTTGGTATCATCACTGACATAACAGATATTAAGCTGGCGGATCAGGAGCTCTATGTAAGCAAGGAACAGTTTGATATTGTCAAGAAACTTACTAACGTAATTTTTTTTGAATGGGACATTGAAACAGGCACGATTTCACATTCCGATAATTTTTTGGATTTCTTCGACCCTCTCCCCAGTTATGAAAATTTCCCATACAGCATCGAAGACTACAGAGCTTTTTCACAGGAAAACACAAAAGATCTGATCACATTTCTCGAACAGTTTAAAGAAGGGATTAAGGAAAACTCTATCGAGGTCAACCTCGTCAACAAATTTGGGGATACTCTCTGGTATAAAACCTTAATGACTACAATATTTGATGAATCAGGAAAACCTGTAAAGGTAGTTGGTCTTCTTACAGACATAGATGAGCAAAAAAGGAAGCTACAGTCCGCAGAAGAGATTGCGATGAAAGATCCGCTCACTCAGCTCTATAACAAGACGTCAACAAGAGATCTTATAGAGAGTTATATAAACAGCACACAAAACCAGGGAGTATTCATGATGCTCGATATCGATAACTTTAAGCGTGTCAACGATACACTTGGTCACCTGTATGGTGACGCCGTCCTCAGCGAACTTGCCCGTACACTCAAATCCCTTTTCAGGGATTCTGATATAACGGGCAGGATCGGAGGAGATGAATTTGTCGTGTTCATGACAAATGTAAAAGAAACTGCCGTAGTGCAAAAGAAAGCTGAGAGCATATTGAACGCCTTTAAACGGTCTTTCCGGAAAGAGGGCGTAGAGTACGGCATATCATGCAGCATAGGCATATCTCTTTATCCCTGGAATGGCACTACCTATGAGAAGCTGATGCAGAAAGCGGACCTTTCACTCTATTTCTCAAAGAGCAGCGGAAAAAATCAATATAACTTCTATTCAGATTCTATGGATATCAATGACCTGTCAAGAAATATAGGAACAAGGGAACCTACAGAAATCAACGCAATTCACGGACTTGTCCAGAAAAATTTCAGGGAAAACGTTGCGGAATATATCCTTAAACTGTTTTATCAGTACGAGGACGTGGATGTGGCTGTTCCGATACTGCTCGATTTCGTAGGAAAGTCCTTTAATCTGGGGCGTGTCGATGTCTCGGTGTTCTCAGAAGACGATACATACTATGAAGTTTTTTATGAATGGTGTGATGAGGGAGTCGACCCTTTGAGAGTCGACGGGAAAAGATTCGCAGCGGATGAATGGTCTTCAATAAAGTCACATCTTGATGAAAACGACATTCTTTTATGCAGTGATGTTGAATGTGGTGTTCCAGATTTCCTTGAAAATGACGATATGCGTGACAGGGGTGTCAAATCCACGATGCTCTGCTACATTGTTGAGCATGAAAAAAGAAAGGCAGTCCTTGCCTTTGAGCATTATAAAGAGAAGCATCTTTTTACAAAGGAAGAAATGGATACTATTCGTACTATATCTGACACGATAAGCCTCTTTGTTTTGAGGGCGAGCGAGCGTGTCGAGTATGATGAGAAAGAAGCCCAGATGAGGAACTGGGAGGTAATGCTGGATGAGACTGATGACATCGTATACGTAAGTGATGCAGAGAGTTACGAGTTACTCTACCTTAACAGCCCCGGAAGAGAACTGCCTTGGCTTAAGGGAAAGGATTTCAAAAACCATAAGTGCTATGAGTTTATATTTGGATCAGATCAGCCCTGCTCTTTCTGCACGATGCACTTGCTTTCTAAGGATAAATATTATGTGTGGGAACGCACAGATACCAATTCCGGATATTACTAT
>SAAM01000159.1 GCA_009929415.1 Clostridia bacterium
TAACGTCTGATGAGGAAAGAACTCCCTCTTCTGTTACTTATTTATAGAAGTTTATTATTACTATAGCCTTTAGTGCTATAACATTATTATACTAGGAGGGATTTCATTGAACTGCATCATTGTTGATGATGAGTTTCCATCAAGAGAGGAACTCAAATATTTTATAAATAATTTCAGTTCCATCAAGATCCTCGATGAATTCGACGATTCTCTGAAGGCACTGGAATATATTGAAAAAAACAGCATAGACATAATATTTCTGGACATAAACATGCCCAAACTTGATGGAATGGCCCTTGGAAGGATCATCAGCAGGTTCCCGAAGCATCCTATAATAGTATTCATAACAGCCTACAAGGATTTTGCGGTCGATGCTTTTGAAATAGAGGCCTATGACTATATACTCAAGCCCTACTCAGAGGAGCGAATGGTCGGGACTCTTAAAAAGCTTGAAAAGCCGGCATACCAGACCTGTATTTCAAATAAGATCACGCTTTGGAAGGACAACAAGATGATAGTCATGAGAATCCTTGATATCTCATACTGCGAGGCTAATGGCCACGAGACGCTCATTTCAGTAAACGGCACCAAATATACTACAAATATAAGTATTACTGAATTTTACAAGAAGCTTCCGAAGGAATTTTTCTTCAGAAGCCACAGATCATTTATAATAAATACTGAAAAAATAGTAGAAATCATTCCCTGGTTCAATAATACCTATATGCTGAAAATGCAGGGAGAGTCAGCAGATATTCCTGTAAGCAGAAACAACATACCGGAATTCAGGACAATAATGGGCATATAAAAGCACTTCATGTGCTTTTTTTGTTTCTTCGTGCATTCTATATTCATTTTTTTCTGAAAATAACATAAAATCATATCATATGAACAGCATACATATAAGAACAATCTTTTATATCAGAAAAAAATACTTACGATATGATTCTCTGGCTGCTGTTACAAAATCATACAGGAGGAAAAAAACATGGCAACTTTTTTAATTGGACTGGCAATACTTGTTGTTGGAGGAATTGCGTACGGTGCCTACATCGACAGACTTTTCGGACCAGATGACAGAAAAACACCTGCAGTTACAAAAAATGACGGCGTTGACTTTGTCCCTATGTCAAAATGGAAAAATGCACTTATTCAGCTACTTAACATCGCAGGGACAGGACCAATACTCGGACCTATACAGGGGATACTGTTTGGGCCGATCGCTTTCATAACCATACCGCTCGGTTGTGTTCTTGGCGGATCAGTACACGACTATATGTCAGGCATGATATGTCTTCGTGAAAATGGTAATCAGATGCCTTCACTCGTTAAAACTTTTATGGGTAAGAAGATATTTCAGTTCTACAACGTATTTCTTTCACTTCTCATGCTGCTTGTTGGCGCTGTATTCATATACACTCCAGGAGATCTTGCAGTTACTCAGCTTCTCGGACAGAAAGCTACTGCTGATAATCCTACAGTATGGATAGTATATGGAGCAATATTTGTTTATTATCTCTGTGCTACGCTTTTCCCAATAGATAAGATAATCGGAAAAGTATATCCTCTTTTTGGAGCAATCCTGCTTCTTTCTGCAGTTGGAGTTGGAATTGGAATTTTCACAAATGGATATGAGCTTACAAATCTAAGCGCTTCCAACTGGATGGGAATTCACCCTAAGGGAGTCCCTTTCATCCCTATATTCTTTGTAACAGTTGCATGCGGAATAGTTTCCGGATTCCACTCTACTCAGTCAACACTTATAGCAAGATCCGTATCAAATGAAAGAGAAGGAAGAACTACGTTCTTCAACATGATGCTTCTTGAAGGATTCATCGCTATGATATGGGCTGCTGCTGCAATGGGAATATACAACAAGGGCATAGAAGCAGACCTCATAGGTTCGCCGGCTGTAATCGGACTTGTTGCAAGAGATCTGCTCGGAAACATCGGAGGAGTAATTGCTATAATAGGAGTAATAGTTCTTCCTATAACATCAGGAGATACTGCGCTCAGAGCTCTCAGACTTATGATTGCAGATTTCCTTAACATTGATCAGAAATCACCTGCAAAGAGATTCACTCTTTCAGCTGTAATCTTCGCGTTCGTTGCAGGAATACTTGTATTTGCAAAGATGAGTTCCGAAGGATTTAATATACTCTGGAGATACTTTGCATGGAGCAACCAGACAATCGCTGTATTCGCATTCGCGATGATAACAATATATCTGATGAAGAACAAAAAGAACTACATGGTTTCACTTCTTCCTGGTATGTTCTACATGTTCATAATATCAAGCTATATCCTTAATGCACAGATAGGATTCAGACTTCCTATGAACGTTTCATATGTTGCAGGAGTAGTTCTTACTGGGATATATGCTTATGTAACCTATGCACATGGTAAAAAACTGGCATCTTCTTCTGAAAGACTTTCAGATAAGACCGCATAATAAAAGCTGCATATATAAAAACCTGCTTCTGACTATATTTTAGAAGCAGGTTTTTTTGTTTCGTTTTTGTTTATTATCCTTGCATTACATAATGTAAGGCAGCTTACCTCTACATCTGCAATGCTCTTTTTCAAAAGCGAGGCAAGCTCATTCATGGTAGTGCCGGTCGTGAATATGTCATCGAATATAAGGATTCTGAGATTTCTTTCAATGGAATCAGGGCATGTTTCTGAATGAAACTTTTCAAGCATTCTGTCAAGAGACTCAGTCTTTATCTCGAATGCCCCCTTTATTTCGCTTTTTCTCTGCGAATCGGGCAGCCTTGAAAGAAACGCCGTATGTCTTTTTCTCTCAAACAGTTCGATATATTTTTCGCTCTCATCAAGTTTTTCAGCAATTACATATGTCTGGTTGAAGCCTCTCGATCTCATTCTCTTTCTGGATATGGGTACTCCTGTTACAAAGTCATAATTCAGAGAATTTACCTTGATGAAGTCATTTGCCATCTGCGCAAAATACCTGGAAAGATAATTCCTGTGTCCGTATTTGTATCCATATATCTTTCCGTGCATGAAGTCATTGTACTTTAATATGCTGTATACTCTGTCGAAATAATATCTGTCTCCATGACAAAAAGTGCACAATCTGCTGTGTTCTCCAGTCCTTCCGCAATTTGTGCATATTTCCTTTATGAATTCCATATTTTCGAAGCACTCCCTGCAAATGCTGTAGGCATTTTGCCTGCTTATCGGCATGCTGCAGAAAATGCAGCTGATATTTCGGGGAAACAGAATCTCAGACACAATCTACCTCCTGAACAGATTTTCTATGCCAGCACGAATTTTTCTATGGCGTGAGCAACTCCGTCTTCGACGTTGCTGAGAGTTATATAATCTGCAATCTTCTTAAGAGGCTCGCAGGCGTTTGCTACTGCAATTCCAAGCGCTGCCTGCTTCAGCATTCCTATGTCATTCTCACCATCGCCTATTGCCATGACTTCCTCTTTTTTTATGCCGCAAAGCTCCATTATCAGCTTTAGACCCTCTGATTTATCCATCTCAGGGTTGAGGATTTCAAGTGCTGATTCGAGTGAATATCTAAGCTGTATATCCTCTCCAAATATCTCATGAAGCTCATCCTTGATCTTTTCAAGTATGCTTCGGTCACCCATTATTACAGACTTTCCTGCAAATCTCTTCTCGAAATGCCCTGCCAGGTCTTCTACGGCCTCCAGCTCAATTCCTATTATCTCATTGAAGAGCTCAAGTCCTCTACTCTGCACATAATCTTTTTCCATGTAGCATCTGGTTTCATCAGCTACCAGAAAGAGCACGCTGTCTTTGTATTTCCTGCAGATTTTCTGCGCCGCTCTTACATAATCCATGTTGAGCTCATTTACGCGGTAAAATCTGTCGCTTTTTCTCTCATATACCACCGATCCATTTGAAGTCACTGAATAATCTACAAAGTCAAGATATTCGAGATATTTCTCTGATTCATTGTGGGTCCTGCCTGTATTCATTATTATCCTTACACCCTTTTTATGTGCTTTTTCAAGGGTCTCTCTGGTTTTTGCGCTTATTCTGTGATTGTTGTCAAGTGTAGTGTTATCCATGTCAAGCGAAACTAATTTATACATTTTTTCTCCTTAATGCTATATAAAAGTATGTTACTTAAACCCTTAAAGCAGCAGCCCCATCATGCCACCTGCTATCGCCAGAGCCATTATTGTTCTCGCGTGATTTGGCCTGTCGCGCTTTATGAAAAAAACTAATGCTGCAATTATGGACATAGCTCCAAATAACATTGAAATAAACAGCTTGAGCTGATAGCTGAACGGCTGCGTGGAATAATTCACCGGAATTGACGTAAAGTCGATCCATGATATGAATATTGACCACATCGCTATCGAATTGAATATCATTGTATTTTTTCCATATTTCCCTCCGTCAATGAAGAGCAGTACCATTGCAAGCAATGATATCACTATCATGACAGCAAAAATTATGCGTAATATTTCCATTTTCTATCTCCTTGATTTTCGTTATTCAAGTATTATATATGAATAAATTGACCTTTTAGTTACAATAAACTTACAGTTGATATGTGATTTTTGCTCAAAGTATGATATCATAATGTCTTGAGAAGGAAAAATAATTTTAAAAAGCGGGTTTATCATGAAAATCAAAAAGATAATAAAAT
>SAAM01000160.1 GCA_009929415.1 Clostridia bacterium
GCTCCGGGAAGAACCCAAATCAAAGTTCTTGCTTTACCATGAAGGACCCAGACCGAGTGATGAGGAGAACTGGTTGTTGGATGTGCTGCTCTACCAGGGAGAGTTCCACACGGACCAAGCGGCAATCATGCTTTCTGACCTTGGACTCGAACCCAGGTTCCTCTCCCTGATCAACACACACCACACATTCTTTGACAATAAAGTTCGAGTACAGCAGTTGAAGAGACTGCTTTCAGATGATGAGTCCATCCAACAGTTCCCGGGAAAGCTTCTCGCTGTCTGTACAGGGAATGACAATCCCCAGTTTGAGTATTCCTTGATGGCTCTTCTTACAGAAGCCTCTTGGGAGAAGGATGAGAAATTCAATCTGATCCAACGTTGCAATCTCACTGAATACTTGTGGAGTGAAGTAAAGCGAAGGTATGGATATGCCCCTGAAAAGCCTGGATTGACTGATTTCGCTTTTGAACTCTTCTCATCAGACTTTGCAGCCCAGACAGGAGGAGAGCCAAGTCTCTCATTGCAGGGGGGGGTGTTTCTACGCCACTGGAAGGACAGCAAAGCCTATAGTTCCAGCTATATCTGGTACTCTTCTCAGTGTGAGATGGAACTGAATGTCCCCTCGAAACTTGCATCAATGGATTTCAGGTTGGTACTTGAAAGTGATCTGTTCAAGGCGATAGACAAGCATTGCATCAGGGGAATTCTTGAGGAAGTTACCAATAGAACCGTGAATGAAGAGAAGGTAGCACAATGGATCAGGACAAGAAGAGTCTCGCAGTGGTATGAGAATGAATTCCAACACCACTATGAGGCGCTGGGCTGTGCCTCCAAGTTCTTTACTGCAATCCAGAACATTGAGATTTCCATCCAGACAGTCTCAGACGGGGTTAGATTGTACAGCGGGGCATGGAAGGATGTTGACCAACTCTACCGCCTGTATCTCTACCATGTAGGAAAAGCTGATGCAGCATCACTTTTCTCAGGACTCTCAGAGACCATTGAAAACCATTACAACAATACCTATCTTATGCCGTTGAACAACGCATGGAGTGAAGCAATCGAGAGAACGGGTAAGTGGGATGCCTCTCCCTACCAACTCCAAAGCAATTTCTATAATCACTACATCAAACCGGTGGTAGAGAAAGACAATAAAATCTGTGTCATCATTTCTGACGGTATGCGCTATGAGGTGGCTGACCAGCTTATGTCCCTTATCAATGCAATGGACAAACACTCCGCAGACATTGAGCCGATGCTCTCCCTCTTGCCTTCCTATACACAACTGGGAATGGCAGCATTATTGCCACATACGAAACTTTCATTCCAGGGAGATGGTTCTGTCGTGCTTGCTGATGGGGTTTCGACGGTGGGACAGACAAATAGGGAGAAGATCCTTCGAGGAGCCCTCGGAGGCAAGGCTGTCGTATTTGATGCCGAGACATTGCTTAATGCAAAGAGTGAAGAGTTCCGTAACGTGGTACGAGAAAACCAGGTCGTATATGTCTACCACAATGTGATTGATAAGGTCGGGGACAGTCGCGATTCCGAGGAACGGGTTTTTTCGGCTACTGCTGATGCATTGGAAGAGTTGCTCAGGTTGGTCAAGAAACTTACCTCTGCAAATGCTTACAACCTTATAGTGACGGCTGACCATGGGTTCCTCTATCAGAACAGTGCTCTTGATGACAGTGATTTTGTGAGTCAGCCTGTCCCTGATGCAGGAGCTTTCCTTACTGACCGGCGTTTCTTGGTGGGGAAAGGCTTGGAAGAACATCCCTCGATGCTCACATTCCAGGCAAAGGATTTGCATCTGAGTGGTGATTGTGTGGTACAGGTACCAAGGGGTATCAACAGGATGCGGATGAAGGGATCTGGTAGTAGATATGTACATGGAGGAGCAAGCCTCCAGGAAGTGGTGGTACCAGTGATCAAGGTGAACAAGGGAAGACAGGCTGATACGACCTATGTTGATGTTGATGTGTTGAAAGGATCAAGCAACAAGATCACCAGTGGACAGCTGAGTGTTACGTTCTATCAGAGGCAATCAATCTCTGACAAGGTAAAACCACTGAGAATTCGTGCAGGTATCTATACTTCTGATGATATACTGATCAGCGACAGCAAGGAACTTACCTTTGACTTTACGTCAGAGAGTGCTCGTGATCGAGAGTTGAAATCACGGTTTATGTTCGGCAATTCAGCAGAAGCAATGAGAAGCCAACAGGTTGAGTTGCGACTTGAGGTTCCAATTGAGAATACAAACAAGTGGAAACCTTATGCAACGTATATGTATATGATTCAGAGACAGTTTGTGACTGATTTCTAGGGACGGAGGATACTCGATGAATGAACTTGATAAGAAAATAAACGAATGTTTTGCTGGACTTGTGGTCAGAAAGGATCTGGTCAAGGAAGTCAAAGGCAATGCAATTGTTCCTACCTTCGTCCTGGAGTATCTCCTTGGGCAGTACTGTGCTTCTGATGATGATGACACCATCAGAAGTGGTATTGATATGGTAAAGAGCATCCTTGCTGAACACTATGTGCACCGCAATGAAGCAAACCTCACTCGTTCCCTTATCAAGGAGCGGGGTCATCACAAGGTGATCGACAAGATCCAGGTGTCACTGAATGACAAGAAGGATGTCTATGAGGCTGAATTCTCCAACCTTGGCCTGAAGGAGGTCTTGGTTGACTCTGATACCATCAAGGCTCACCCCAAGCTGTTGGTAAACGGGGTGTGGTGTATCGCAGATCTTGAGTATGAACCATCAGAGGATAAGAAGGTTTCCCCTTGGATTTTGGATACGTTGAAACCCATCCAGCTCTCAAGTTTTGACATGAACCTCTATCTGGAACAACGAAAGAAGTTTTCATCAGAAGAGTGGATGGATCTTCTGATGCAGAGCATCGGCTTCAACCCAGAGCATTTCAGTAATCGAGGGAAGTTGCTCCAATTGGCGAGACTTATCCCTTTCTGTGAGCGTAACTATAATTTGATTGAACTTGGACCAAAGGGAACTGGTAAGAGTCATATCTACTCGGAGTTCTCCCCGCATGGCATGCTCCTCTCCGGTGGGGAGGTAACTGTACCAAAGTTGTTTGTGAACAACAGCAATGGAAGAATTGGATTGGTAGGGTACTGGGATGCAGTTGCCTTTGATGAGTTTGCAGGTAAGTCAAAACGAGTTGATAAAGCTCTTGTCGATATCCTGAAGGGATATATGGCGAACAAGACCTTCAGTCGTGGCATAGAGGCCCTTGGGGCGGAGGCTTCCCTTGCATTCGTGGGTAATACGCAGCACAACGTTCCCTTTATGCTTAAGCATACAGACCTTTTTGATGAGCTTCCCGACAAATATCGTGATTCTGCGTTCCTTGACCGCCTTTACTATTACATACCTGGATGGGAGGTGGAGATTATTCGGGGTGAAATGTTCTCGAGTGGATATGGCTTTGTCGTTGACTACCTTGCAGAAGTCCTGCGTTCTTTCAGGGACGTCGATTTCTCAGATCGGATTGGTAAATACTTCACGGTATCCTCGGATATCTCCACACGTGACAGGGATGCCATTCGAAAAACCTTCTCCGGGCTCATGAAGATTCTCCATCCAACAGGGGAGGCTTTAAAAGAGGAAGCTGAGGAGATCCTCAAGTTTGCATTGGAGGGAAGGAAACGAGTGAAGGATCAGATGATCCGAATTGATCATACATTCCCCCAGGTACATTTTGGGTACAAGGACAATGCATCTGGAAAGGATTTCACGGTTACCACGCTTGAAGAACGGGAATACCCAAGACATTACTACCAGAATATTGAATTGGAAGACCAGGTTGTTCCTAGTGAGGTTCTCCAAGCAAAGGCAGAAACCGTCCCAGAAATGGTCATAGAAGAGCCTGTAGCGAAAGTTGCAGAAAAGAAAGAAGAAGGACTCAAGGAACACCAAGAAGTCTATGAGGAAGGTCAGAAAGGCGTCTCCTATGATTTGTTGTTTGGTCCTTACTTAGCTGGAGCTTCAGAGATAACTGTCACAGATCCCTATATCAGGGCTTACTTCCAAATAAGGAATATGATGGAGTTCCTTGAAACCGTAGCAAGGTTCAAGGCTCCTGAGGATGAAGTAAAGGTTCGACTGATCACCTGTCCCGATGATTTCAACAGCGCGCAGCAACAAGATAATTTGGACAGGCTCAGTGATGCCATGCAAACAGTAGGCATTGATTTCTCTTGGGAGTACGACGTCAAGGGAACCATTCATGCCAGGCACATTGTCACTGATACAGGTTGGAAGATTGATATCGATAGAGGCTTGGATATTTTCCAGAAATTTGACATGAATGATGGACTGGCTATCACTAATAGGATGCAGGAATACAGGCAGTGTAAGAGGTTTGAGGTGACGTATAGACAGAAAATGAAGTAAGTATCAACAGCAATATGACTTAACTGCATTTACTTGGTATTTTTAAATTAAACATCATCGCTATTTGGAGGTCTCATGTTTCGTGTGTCTAAGTCTTTAGTCTTTATTGTATTTTGTTTGTTTTTAATTACAACTTTCCCAATCGGTTAGACTATACAGAAGTTTAGAATCTGCTGTTTCCTGTCCCTGTGAACACGCTTCCCAATGGTCAGACATGTCAGG
>SAAM01000011.1 GCA_009929415.1 Clostridia bacterium
GTCATTACGTCTATATTTCTTTCAATTGAAGCTCTTCTCATGTTGAATCCGTCCCTTTTTGAGTCGTTTCCTTTGGTAGGGGTATTCACGAGAAGGTTTATCTCCTTGTTCTTGATCAGGTCCATCAGGTTCGGGCTGTCTTCGTTTATCCTGTTTACGGCTCTTGCGTTTATTCCTGAGGCCTTGAGCGCATTTGCAGTACCCTCTGTGGATACGAAGCTGAATCCAAGCTTGTCAAGATCCTTTGCGATCGCAAGGAATTCTTCCTTGTCCTGATCGTTTATGGTAGCGAGTATGGTCTTTCCTTTTTTGCCTGTGTACATATTTGCACCGACAAAGCCTTTGTAGAGAGCTTCCTCAAGAGTATTTCCTATTCCAAGTACTTCTCCTGTGGATTTCATCTCTGGTCCGAGGCTCACTTCCACGTTAGGCAGCTTCTGCGTTGAGAATACCGGAACCTTTACTGATATCAGCCGGCTTTCTTTGTATATGCCTGTTCCGTATTCCATATCCTTGAGCTTTTCTCCAAGCATAACCCTGGTAGCGATGTCTACTATAGGCACCTTGCTCACTTTTGAGATATATGGGACTGTCCTTGAAGCACGAGGGTTTACCTCTATCACATAAAGCTTTTCTTCGTAGCAGATGAACTGTATGTTTATCATTCCCTTTATGCCTATTCCTGCAGCGAGCTTTTTGGTGTAATCCAGTATGTCGGCCTTTATCTTTTCGCTCACGTTCTGAGTAGGGTATATGGTTATGCTGTCTCCGGAGTGTACGCCGGCTCTTTCGAGATGCTGCATTATTCCTGGGATTAGCACGTCTTCTCCGTCTGAAATCGCATCTACCTCAAGCTCCATTCCCATGAGGTATTTATCGATAAGGACTGGATTTTTTTTGTCTTTTTTGAATGCATCCGTGAGGTAGTGAGCGAGTTCTTCATCAGAGTGGGTGATTTCCATTCCCTGGCCTCCAAGCACGAATGATGGTCTTACGAGTATCGGGAATCCGAGCTTTGCAGCCTCTATCAGTCCTTCTTCTGCGCTCCATACAGCCTTGCCCTTAGGCCTTGCTATGTCAAGCTTTTCAAGAAGAGCGTCAAACTGCTCTCTGTCCTCTGCAAGGTCTATCTGGTCCGAAGTAGTTCCAAGCGTAGGTATGTTCTTTTCCTTGAGGAATTTTGCCAGCTTTATGGCAGTCTGTCCGCCAAACTGGAGTATAACTCCGTCCGGCTTTTCCTTGTATATTATCTCAAGCACGTCTTCTTCTGTAAGCGGCTCAAAGTAGAGCTTGTCTGATATGTTGAAGTCTGTACTTACTGTTTCCGGATTGTTGTTTATTATTATGGTCTCGATTCCCATGTTTCTCAGTGCCATTACGCAGTGCACTGAGGCATAGTCGAACTCAATGCCCTGTCCAATCCTTATAGGTCCTGATCCGAGAACGATTACTTTTTTTCTGTCTGAAACCTCAACCTCGTCATACTGCTCATATGTCGAGTAGTAGTAAGGGGAGAGTGCCTCAAACTCGCCTGCGCAGGTATCAACCATCTTGAAGGCTGGATTTATGTCCCAGATGTTTCTGAGCTTGTATATCTGCTCTGGAGATACCTTCAGCATGTCGCTTATGGCCTTGTCTGAGAATCCGTGCTTCTTGAGGTTGAGCAGCCATTCCTTGTTAAGGTCTGAGAGCCTGCTCAGCTTGAGTCTCTGCTCTTCGTTTATTATCCATTTGAACTTTTCGAGATAGAATGGGTCGATTCCTGTTATTCTGGCTATCTTGTCCATTCTGTAGTCACGTCTTATTATCTCGGCAAGCGCGAATATTCTTTCGTCATCAGGAGAGATTACCTTTGCCTTGAGCTGTGCCAGAGAGTAGTCCTTGAATTTTGGATGCTCCATTGAGTATCTGTTGAGCTCGAGCGATCTTATTCCCTTTAGGAATGCTGATTCGAAGTTGCTTCCGATGGCCATGATCTCGCCTGTTGCCATCATCTTTGTTCCCAGCTCTCTGTCTGCAAGGTAGAACTTGTCGAAAGGCCATTTTGGTATCTTTACTACTACATAGTCCAGCGATGGCTCAAAGCAGGCGTAGGTCTTCTGAGTAACTGCATTTTTTATCTCGTCGAGCCCGTATCCGAGCGCTATCTTTGCAGCCACCTTTGCTATAGGGTATCCTGTAGCCTTTGATGCAAGCGCTGATGAACGTGAAACCCTCGGGTTTATCTCTATTACGGCATATTCAAAAGAGTTAGGGTTCAGGGCAAACTGCACGTTGCAGCCTCCTTCGATCCCTACGGCTTCGAGTATCTTGAGAGAAGATGTACGGAGCATCTGGTATTCCTTGTCAGAGAGCGTCTGGCTTGGGGCTACTACTATGGAGTCTCCCGTGTGGATTCCTACAGGATCGATGTTCTCCATGTTGCATACGGTGATGCAGTTTCCCTTGCTGTCTCTCATTACCTCGTATTCGACTTCCTTCCAGCCCTTTACGCTCTTCTCGAGAAGTACCTGGCCGATCGTGCTCAGCATGAGTCCTGATGCCAGTATGGTCCTCAGTGAATCTTCGTTTTCTGCGATTCCGCCGCCTGAGCCTCCAAGCGTATATGCAGGTCTTACTATTACAGGGTATCCTACCTTGGCAGCCCAGCGAAGCCCTGAATCGAGATCTGTGATTATCTCGCTTTCTATTACCGGCTGGTCGATTTCCTTCATCATATCTCTGAAAAGCTCTCTGTCTTCGCCTTTCTTGATTGAGTCTATCGATGTTCCGATTACCTTTACTCCGTATTTTTCAAGTACTCCGCTGTCATGAAGCTCCACGGCCATGTTGAGCCCTGTCTGTCCGCCCATTCCGGCAAGCAGCGAGTCTGGTCTTTCCTTTTCTATTATCTTTTCTACGAACTCGAGCGTTATCGGCTCTATATATATCTTGTCTGCTATCTCGGCATCAGTCATTATGGTTGCGGGATTTGAGTTTACCAGCACTACCTCAATGCCTTCTTCCTTCAGGGACTGGCAGGCCTGTGTGCCTGAGTAGTCAAATTCTGCAGCCTGTCCTATTATTATTGGGCCTGAACCTATTACAAGTACTTTCTTTATATCTTTATTTAATGGCATCTTTATCCTCCTCGAACAATAAAATTACAGTGAATACTTCAGGAACTCATCGAATATATATTCGCTGTCCACCGGTCCCGGGCTTGCTTCCGGATGGAACTGAACTGAGAATACAGGCATAGTCTTGTGTCTCATTCCCTCTATGGTGTCATCGTTCATGCTCACATGGGTTATTTCAAAGTTCTCAGGAAGCTCTGTTACATAGTATCCGTGATTCTGTGATGTTATGTGGACCCTGTCTATCAGAAGGTTCTTTACCGGATGGTTGCATCCTCTGTGTCCGAATTTAAGCTTGCCGGTAGCTCCCCCGAATGCTATCGCAAGCAGCTGATGTCCAAGACATATTCCAACCACTGGCTTTTGAGCTGTCATCTTCTGTATCTCGATTATGGCTTCAGGCATGTCGGCTGGATCTCCGGGTCCGTTTGAAAGGAAGATAAGATCCGGATCTGTCGCAAGCACCTGCTCTGCTGCAGCATCACATGGGAATACAGTCAGATCGCAGCCTCTTTTCATGAAGTTTCTGAGTATGTTGGTCTTTATTCCGTAGTCCAACACGGCTACCTTTTTTCCTTTTCCGGGGATATTGTATATTTCCTTTGTAGAAACCCTTGAAACGGCATCTCTGTTTGAAAAGCCTGCGAGCTTTTCCTGTATTTCATCTTCAGAGTAGTGGCTGTTTTCAAGGACTATTATGCCCTTCATAGTACCGGCGTTTCTGAGCAACTTTGTAAGCGCTCTAGTATCTATTCCTTCAAGTCCCATTATTTTGTTTGATTCAAGATAGGTGTCAAGCTCAAGCTCGCATCTGAAGTTGTTAGGGTGATCTGATTTTTCTCTGACTATGAAGCCTCTCACCTTAGGGGAAGCGGATTCGATGTCGTCAAGGTTTATTCCGTAATTCCCTACCAGCGGATAGGTCATGGTTACGATCTGTCCATAGTAGGATGGGTCTGTGAGGACCTCCTGATATCCTGTCATACCTGTATTAAAGACTACTTCGCCTGTGCATTCGTGCAGGTATCCAAAGGCCTTGCCTTCAAAAACCATGTTGTTTTCCAGAATCAGTTTTGCTTTCATAGTTTCCTCCAAATTCAAATAGTATTACGGGATATAATAAAAAAAACAGAAATAAGCTTTTTACATATTCTGTAAAAAGTCACCTCTGTTTATTGTTTCGATGTATGAAATATAATTTTTATCTGCGCAAAAACAAATCACTTTTGCGGCAACAAAAGAAATCATCATTTTATCTATCCCTTTCTGGCCTCTCTGGACCAAATTAAAGTATGATTTATCTAAAGGTAATTATATATGAGAACCATATCAAAGTCAACATAAAAAATAACCACGAGATTTAGGGAATAGGGAGTCATCTCGTGGCTATAAAAAGAGAAGAGATCGGGAAATCTCTCTAAAACATTTATAACCATTTTTGTGCAGCTTAAACAATTCTGCGCAATAAAATAAAAATTTGATTACAGTTTCGCTTCTGATTGAAAATCCTTAACATCATATTCAAAATGCCCATTGCCTCTCTGGTAGAGGATATGAATGAGCTCTCCGCCCATTACTATTATGATTCCTGCAAAATACAGATACAGCAGAAGCAGCATTACTGTACCAAGAGATCCGTAGACTATGGTATAGTTTGAAAAATTGCTTACATAGTATGCAAAACCCAGCGACATGGCCAGAAGGGATATCAGTGTGAAAAGGGTCCCGATGATGTTGTATCTGCGAGGTATCCTGTCTTCGGGGATTATGAAGTAGACAAGGTACAGCGTGCAGAAAAGCGTAAACAGCGACACAGACCATCTCAGCACCGTCCAGAGCTCCAGAAACACCGTGTCGAGCCTGAAAAAGGCCAGTATATCATGGAAAAGCGGCTTTCCGACTGTTATCAGCACAAGTGATATTATTATGGAAAAAGCCAGAAATAGCGTCACGAGAAATGCAAGCAGCCGCTTTTTTATATTTGAGGCATTCATGTCGGTGCGATATGCCCTGCTCAGAGCATGTATTATCGAGGTCAGCGCCTTTGAGGCTATGAACACGGAAGATACAGCACTGAATGTGAATATTCCCGTGCTTTTTGTCTCTGAGGCATATCTGAGATAATCAAATATGATGGTCAGGACATCAGGGGGAAGAAAGTCTGAAAGTATCAGAGAAAGCTCGGCGGTATTTATGTTGAGAGTTCCTACTATCTGGCTGAGCAGCATGAGCATTGGAAATATTGAAAGTATGAAAAAGTATGCGAGCTGCCCTCCGAGTTGGCTGAGGCCATCGTCTGAGTATCTGCGAAAAAGAGCCTTGGCTGCATACAGCGGCGCAGGGTCATCTTTTCGAGGATAGGTATATTTCTGCAGCAGGCTTTTACCGTTCATTGAAATCACCTCTTTATCTGTTCTTCATTAGCCTGTATACGAGTTCCTCATCAGGAGTTACATAGACTGTGCCGTAATCGTCATAGATTACCATTCCTGGCTTTGCTCCATTAGGTTTTTTGACGTTCTTTCTCGGAGCGTAGTCTACCGGCACCTGAGAAGAAGTCCTCGCCTTGCTGTAATATGCGGCGAGCTTTGCAGCTTCGTAGAGAGCCTCCTCGGACACGTCATCGAGATTCTGCCTTATTATGACATGAGACCCGGGAATGTTTTTCGTATGCAGCCATACGTCATCCGGCTTTGACATCTTCAGGGTAAGCCTGTCATTCTGGGTGTTGTTTTTCCCTACGAGGATCTCGGTCCCGTCGGTTGCAGTAAACTCGAGAGGCTCGGAGGATTTTTCCTTCCTGCCTTTTTTCCCCTCTGTCTTTGAAAAGCTGTAGTAGCCCTCTCTTGCAAGCTCTTCTTTTATCTCTTCTATGGAATCAAGGCTCGTGCAGTTGTTTATCGATACCATTACATTATCAAGATATTCCATTTCGCTCCTGGTCTGCTCTATCTGGATTCCAAGCTCCTTTATCCTGCTCTTTGATTTGTTGTACTTCTTGTAGCAGGCCTGGATATTTTCAGAAGGGGTCAGGTGCTCATCGAGAGGTATGGTTATCTCGGGCGCATTCTCGTCGAAATAGTCGATTACCCGAACCTCCTTCATGCCCTTGCTGAGCATATATATGTTTGCCGTGAGAAGTTCTCCCGTCTTTGAGTATCTGTCCAGCTCGTGTGCCCTGTTGAGCTCATCCGTCTGTTTTTCAAGCTTGGTCCTGACTCGGTCGAGCTTTATCTGGATTGACTTCCTGAGGCCCGAGGATCTCTGGTGGATCCTCTCATAAAGATCCTTGAGCGCAAAATACTGCTCACATATCTCGCTTATGCTCTCGGCATGCTTTACATTGAAACCTTCCATATGAGTAAGCGCTACTGCAGAAAATTCGACCGGAGTATGGAGACGCTTATCCATTATTATATTTGGGTATATATTATTTACTGACACATCATGAAATAGCCTGTCAAAAGAGTTTTTCAGCCTCTCGTAATTAAGATCTGTAAGCTCATAGGTCGACAGCGAATCATCTATCGAAGCCCTGAAGCATATCTCTCTTGCTATAACTGGGCTGAGGCCTTCAAAATTTCCATATATGGCCTTGAGTATAGATGAGTTTTTGCTTTTGAGCACTGATATGAATTCTTCGAGGCCTATGCCGATCAGAGGGTTTTTCTTGTTCTGGCCAGGTGGCTGAATGAACTCCCTGTTCGGAAGCACTTCTCTCACGGAGCTCATGGAAAGCGGAACTCTCTTAACAGCATCTGTAACCTTTCCCGATTCGGAATCCACGAGGATTATATTGCTGTGCTTTCCCATTATTTCTATTATAAGGAGCTTCTGGCGCAGCACTCTCATCTCATCGTAGGCTTCGATCCTCAGCGTGAGAGAACGGTCAAATCCGTTCTGAGATATGGAGAGGATTCTGCCGCCTCCTATATGTTTTCTCAGTATCATAAGAAACATAGGCGCTTTGAGCGGGTTTTCCTTTTTATATTCCTTTACAAGGTATATTCTAGGATTTGCGCTGTTTGCACTCATGAGCAGCTTGTAGTTTTTCTGATTGCTTCTTATCGAAAGGAGGATCTCATCATCCTCAGCCTGGGTTATCTTATCTATCTTGCCACCTGCGAGCAGAGTGTTCAGCTCGTGCGCCGCAGCATGCAGTGTAAGTCCGTCTAATGGCATTGTTATCACCTTTTTCCTGTTTTTTAATTTATTTTACCACAATTAATGTAATATGAACTTTATTTTTTGAAAAAAAGAAGGTATAATAGAAAGTAATGTAAATTTATAATAAAGTTTGATATCGTTGAGGAAAGTGGGAAGAGATGACAATCAGCATGACTGGCTACGGACGCGGAGAATATCTTGATGAAAGATATCATTTTACCGTGGAAGCAAAAAGCGTGAACAACAGATACCTTGATATTCAGGTAAAGATGCCAAGAAAAATTGCATATCTGGAGGAATATATCAAGCAGAGCCTTAAGAAATACGCTACCAGAGGAAAGGTGGATATATTCGTAAAGCTCGAGCTTGGAAGCGAGAGCGACACAAGGGTAAGCTTTGACAGGGAACTCGTAAAGAACTATTATGAGGTACTTGCAGGAATCGAAGAGGTTACGGGGGCTTCGAGCCAGGTACGTGCAGTCGATCTCGCAAAATTTCAGGATGTAATAAGGCTTGAGGAAAAAGAGATAGATCAGAGCGAAATAAAGAGATGTCTGGACAACGCAATGGATATGGCATTCACGAGCTTCAGGGACATGAGAAGATCTGAGGGTGAAAAGCTCAAAGAAGATATACTCGAAAGATGTCAGCTTCTAGAAGTTTATTTCGAGAAAATTGAGAAGCTCAGCGAAAACATAGAATCAGAATATCAGCAGAAGCTCATGACAAGGCTTTCAGACATGCTCAAAAACATGGGACAGAACATAGATGATCAGAGGATAGTTCAGGAAGCGGCAATACTTGCAGACAAGGCAAACGTGACCGAAGAAATAGTGAGGTTCAGGAGCCATATAATCCAGCTTAAAGAAACTGTAGAAGGCGAAGACTCAGTAGGCAGGAAAATGGATTTCATACTTCAGGAGATGAACCGTGAAGTAAACACGATTGGATCCAAATCATCAAAAATTGAAATAACAAATGTAGTAGTTGACCTTAAATGTGAGCTCGAAAAAATAAGAGAGCAGATACAGAATATTGAATAATTGCAGAGGAAAAAAATGAGCTTAATCAACATAGGATTTGGAAATACGGTTAATGCCAGCAGAATAATAGCGATAGTAAGTCCGGACTCGGCTCCTATAAAGAGAATCATAGAAGAAGCCCGAAACAGCAAAAAACTCATAGATGCGACGTATGGACGCAGAACCAGAGCGCTGATAATAATGGACAGTGAACATGTCATACTCTCATCGCATAATCCTGAAACAGTAGGGCATAGATTTGATGACAGAGAAGAATGTAATGAAAAGATAAAGGGAGAATATAATGGATAGGAAAGGTCTTTTACTTGTACTTTCAGGGCCATCAGGAGCCGGGAAAGGAACCATATGTGAGAGCTTTATGCAGAAGTGCCACGATGTGAAACTTTCTGTTTCAACCACCACCAGAGAAAAGCGAAACGGAGAGGTGGAAGGAGTCAGCTACAACTTTATCACAAAAGATGAATTTGAGCATTCTCTCAAAAATAATGGTTTTCTGGAACACGTTCACGTATTTGGAAACTATTACGGGACTCCAAGGAGCGTAGTAGAAGAAAATATAAACAAAGGCATAGACGTACTGCTCGAAATCGAGATAGTAGGTGCCATGCAGATCAAGGAAAAATATCCGGATGCAGTACTTATATTCGTGCTTCCTCCGACGATATGCGAGCTTGAGAAAAGAATCGTCAAAAGAGGCACAGAGACAAAGGACCAGATCAAGGACAGGCTTTCGAGAGCGCTAAGTGAAATAAGGAAGATCAACGAATATTCATATTTCATCGTAAACAACGATGTAGAAGAAGCAGTAAGCTACATGGAGAGCATAATAAAGGCAGAGAAGAGCAGCGTAAAGAGATACAGTGAACAGATTATCAACTTATACCAGGAGGAAAAATAATGTTATATCCATCAATAAATGATCTATTAGAAATATCGGACAGCAGATACGTACTTGTAAATCAGGTTTCAAAGAGAGCGAGACAGCTCGTAGAGGGAAGCGACTCACTTGTAAGAACTGTAGACACAAAGCCTGTATCAATAGCTACACAGGAAGTTTTTGAGAAGAAGATAGGATACAGCAGCTCATACACAATGGAAATGGAGCAGCAGGATTACGAGGACAAGTGCAACGCGTTCAGCAACCTGATGGGAGAGTAACATGAAGCATAATGTGGTATTGGGAGTTACAGGAGGCATAGCTGCATACAAGGCATGCGATATAGTTTCAAGGCTCGTAAAGAAAGATGTGAACGTAGATGTAATAATGACAGAGAGTGCGGCAAAGTTCGTAGGACCTGTTACGTTTCAGAGTCTCTCAAAAAACAGGGTCGTGACTGACATGTTTGATACAAATTTTTACTGGGACATAGAACATATCTCCCTTGCAAAAAAGGCAGATGTGTTTCTGATTGCACCAGCTACCGCCAATATCATCGGAAAGATGGCAAACGGCATTGCCGATGACATGCTCAGCACCACCGTAATGGCAACAAAATCAAGAATAATAATGGCTCCGGCGATGAATACGGCAATGTATGAAAACCCTGCAGTTCAGGAAAACATAGAAAAACTGAAGAATCGCGGCGTCATATTCATAGAGCCTGTAGAAGGCCTCCTTGCCTGCAATGATGTCGGCAGGGGAAAGATGGAAGACCCTGAAAAAATAACAGAGACAGTTATGCATTACCTGACTCGAACAGAAGAGCTTAAGGGGAAGAAAGTCCTTGTGACGGCCGGACCGACTATCGAATCGATAGATCCGGTAAGATATATAACCAACAGATCATCTGGAAAGATGGGCTACCAGGTAGCGAGAGAAGCAGTCAGAAGAGGCGCTCAGGTAACGCTCGTTTCCGGAAAGACATCAGAAAAAGTGCCATATGGAATATCAGAATTCATAAGCATAGAATCCTCAGAGGATATGTACCAGGAGGTAATGAAAAGAGCCTCTGACATGGACATAATAATCAAGTCGGCAGCTGTAGCAGATTATACCCCTTCTCACAAGTCCCAGAGCAAGATAAAGAAAAGCGAAGGAGATATGAGGATAGAGCTCCAAAGAACTCATGACATACTCTTCGAGACAGGGCAGCAGAAAAAGGAAAACCAGATACTCGTAGGATTTGCGGCAGAGACGGATGACATAATGAACAACGCCGTATCAAAGATGAAGCGTAAAAATCTTGACCTTATAGTTGCAAATGACGTAAAAAAAGAAGGCGCAGGATTTGGAACAGACACCAACATAGTAAATATAATTGACAGGAGCGGAGCCATAACAGAGCTTCCGCTTATGGACAAGAGCCTGGTTGCAGCAAGGCTGTTTGACAGGATAACAGAATTCTATATTGAAGATGAAGATGACCGAAAATAAAATATAAATCAGAACGGGAGAGGACACTGACAACAAAAGTGCCCTCTTTCAAATATGTTAAGGAGTATCCCGATGTCAGATAAATCCATGAATACCGAAGTAGAGATAATCATAAAGCATAAATCCAGATACTTGGACAGAGTATTCAACTATCTGGCTCCTTCAGACATAAAGGAAGGACAGAGAGTGGAAGTTCCTTTTGGAAAGGGAAACAGGATCCATGAAGGTCTGGTCATAAACATACCGGAGCCCAATTCAGGCGAAAGAACTGGAGAGAACAGGGAACTAAAGGAGATATCATCTGTAAAGGAAAGCGCTCCTCTCATAAGCCCTGAGGCGCTGAGGGTTGCCATGTGGATGAAAAACCAGTACATGTGCAGCATGTTTGAGGCGGTATCTCTCTTTTTCCCAAAGGCAGAGAAGACAGCCCTAAGATACAGGCGCGTACTTGTGCCTGCAGTAAGCAGGGAGGAGATAGAGGCATACAGGGATTCTCAGAGAAAAAATGCAAAAAACAGGATTACTCTGGCTCAGGAGCTGATGGACGGCCCGGCAGACCTTATGGAGATACAGGAAAAACACAGAGTCATATTCGGCCAGGCTGTAAAGCAGCTTGAAGAAGACGGTATAGCGTATGTGGAAAAAAGACTTGAGATCAGAAAGCCTGATGAAAGCTATACAATAAGGACCAAAGACATAGTGCTGACGCAGGAGCAGGAGAGCGCTTACGCAGGAATCACGCAGACCCTTGGAAACGGAAAACCCAAGCTGCTTTTTGGCATAACAGGCTCAGGCAAGACCGAGATATATATAAGGCTTATCGCAGATGCCCTTGAAAATGACAGATCGGCAATACTTCTCGTTCCGGAGATATCTCTTACCCCTCAGACCATAGCGAGATTCAGGAATGTATTTGCGGACACCATAGCCATAATGCACAGCCATCTGAGCGAAGGCGAGAAAAAGGACCAGTGGGCGATGATAGAGAGCGGGCAGGCCCAGATAGTAATAGGTGCAAGGTCTGCGGTATTTTCACCTCTCAGCAATCTGGGAATAATAATAATAGATGAGTGCCATGACGATGCCTACAAATCAGAGCAGTCTCCAAAATACGATACGGTTGAAGTCGCCGAAAAAATAGCAGAGCAGATGGGAGCATCGCTGATACTCGGGAGCGCCACGCCGACCATAGAACAGTTTTACAGAGCAAAGTGCGGAGAGTTTGATCTTTTCAGGCTTACGGGAAGAGTGAATGCATTTCTTCCTGAAATAGAGATAACAGATACTCTGGATGAGCTGAGGAGCGGTAGCGACTCGCTCATAAATCAGCATATAAAGCAGCGGATTCAGGAAGAAACGGACAAAGGGAGGCAGGTCATAATATTTCTCAACAAGAGAGGCTTTGCCACAAGCCTGACCTGCACAGAATGTGCACATACACCCAAATGCCCAGACTGTGACATAACCCTGAATTATCACAAAAGCGGGAAAAAGCTCATGTGCCACTACTGCGGATATACAAGGCCTTATGACGGCATCTGCAGCGAGTGCAGCGCAAACAGCATGAGAGAGATCGGGGCAGGCACCCAGAAGATAGAAGAAGACATACGCCAGTCAATCAGAGGTGCAAAGACTGTAAGGCTGGACAGAGACACCACGACCAGGAAGGGTGAATACGAAAGGCTTCTCATGCAGTTCAAGGATCAGCATGCCAACATACTTATCGGTACCCAGATGATAAGCAAGGGCCTAGATTTTGAAGACGTGACGCTTGTAGTAGTCCTCAATGCCGACCAGGGCCTCAGATTTCCTGACTACAGAAGCTACGAAAAGACCTTTTCCATGGTATCCCAGGTAGCCGGGAGAGCAGGTAGAGGAGAAAACAGAGGCAGCGTGATAGTTCAGACTATAGAAAAAGACAATGAGATATTTGAATATATAAAGAACAATGACTATGAGGGCCTTTATGAAACAGAGATAAGGGCAAGGAGAGACTTCGGGTATCCCCCATTTGGAACCATAGTCAGGATAGTCACAGGCAGCACGAGCATAGCGAGAGCTGCAAATACAGCAGAAAAGATCAAGGATGCCATAAATTTCTATTCAGGGAAAAAGGGGGCGGAGTTTACTCCGCTTGGACCCACTCCGTGCATAATACAGAGGATAGAGAAGAAATACAGGTGGCAGCTTTTTTACAAGATACATGGAGACCGTGAAATATCTCTGCTAAAAAATATAATAAACTTTATTTTATCTGAAAAAAGAAGTATAATTATAGATGAGGATACATCGGTATCCGTAGATGTAAACCCAAAGAATATGATGTGATTTTCGGGAGGAAAATATGGCAATAAGAACTATAAGACACGACGGAGACGAAGTGCTTAGAAAAAAATCAAAAAAGGTCGAAGAGATAACACCCAAAATACGTGAACTGATAGAAGATATGATAGATACGATGTATGAAGCCGATGGAGTTGGCCTTGCCGCACCACAGGTGGGAATACTGAGAAGGATATTCGTGATCGATGTAGGCGAAGGCCCGATTGTATGCATAAATCCGGAGATACTCGAAACATCAGGCTCTCAGACTGATGATGAAGGATGTCTCAGCCTGCCGGGGTATTATGCTCCTGTATGCAGGCCTAATTACGTTAAATTCAGATTCTTCAATGAAGATATGGAGGAATGCGTGATGGAGGGAGAAGGCCTGTTCGCGAGAGCAGTGCTTCACGAAAATGACCACCTGAATGGAATACTCTTCAAGGACAGAGCACAGAAAGAAACAGAATAATAAGAGCATATTCTTGGAAAGGCAGATTATGAGCATGAAGATAATATTTATGGGAACTCCGGAGTTTGCGGTTCATTCGCTTGAGGTTCTAAAAGAAAGAGGAGACGAGGTTATGCTCGTCATTTCCCAGAAGGACAAGCCCAAGGGCAGAGGAAAGAAGCTGCAGCCTACACCGGTAAAGGAAAAGGCGCTTGAATATGGTTACAGGGTTCATCAGCCTGACAGAGTAAGAGAAAGTGAATCAGTGGAGCTCATCAGGAGCCTGAGTCCCGATCTCATAGTAGTTACGGCGTTTGGCCAGATCCTGACAAAAGAGATCCTTGATATACCAAGGCTGGGATGCATAAACGTGCATGCCTCGCTTCTTCCAAAATACAGAGGAGCAGCACCGATAAACTTTGCGGTTATAAATGGCGAAGAAAAGACTGGAATAACAACTATGTACATGGCTGAAGGGCTTGACACAGGGGACATGATACTTGCGAATGAGATAGAGATAGAGGCTCATGACACAGCAGGCTCGCTTCATGACAAACTTGCGCAGCTGAGCAGAAAGACGCTCGCAAAGACGCTGGAGCTTATTGAAAAAGGCGAGGCTCCAAGGACCGTTCAGGATGACAGCCAGTCGAGCTATGCGCCGATGATGGATAAGGAGCTTGGACACCTTGATTTCAGCAGAGATGCCAGATCGGTAGTAAACCTTGCAAGAGGAGTAGATCCATGGCCGTCTGCATACGCAGTGCTCGGAGGAGAGACTGTAAAGCTTTTTGATGTAAGGCTTGGCAGACCTTCGGAAAATACCAGCTATGGAGAGATAACAGACGTAAAGAGCGACTGTATAGAAATAAATGCAAAGGGAGGCACGGTTCTTGTATATGAGGTCCAGTTCCCTAACAAGAAGAGAATGCCTGTAAAAGAATACCTTAAGGGGAATGAGATAAAAACGGGAGACTTGTTTGCATAACAGGAGGAAAATATATGTACTATCCATTATATTTTGACAGTACAATGATAATACTGATCCCAGCGATGATACTGACCATGTATGCACAGGGAAAGATAAGCAGTGCATACAGCAAATTTTCAAGAATCCGTACTGCAAGCGGATATACAGGGATGCAGACAGCAAGATATATACTTGACAGCAACGGTCTCAGCAATGTGAGGATAGAACTCGTATCCGGAAAGCTGAGCGATCATTATGATCCGAGGACAAGGGTTCTGAGGCTTTCAAATGATGTCTACTACGGAACTACAATTGCAGCAAGCTCGATTGCGGCGCATGAGGTAGGCCATGCCATACAGCATGCAAATGCTTATGTACCCCTGAAATTCAGAAACAGCCTCGTTCCGGTGGTAAACCTTGCATCAAATCTTGCATGGGTATTCATCTTCGCGGGAATGTTCTTTGCAGCCATGCCATCGCTTTTTACTATTGGCGTGATCATGTTCTCGGCAAGCGTGCTGTTTCAGATAATAACGCTTCCTGTAGAGTTAAATGCAAGCAGCCGGGCGATAAAGATGCTTGGCGAGACGGGGATACTGAGTCCGTCAGAGATACCTCAGGGCAGGAGAATGCTCAATGCGGCAGCTCTGACTTATCTTGCCGCAGCCGCCGCAGCCATATCACAGCTGATAAGGCTTCTGGCGTTAAGAGACAGACACAGCAGATAAAAAAACAATAAGGACGCAAACTGCGTCCTTTTTGAAGGTGGGCCCGGTTTAAGACTGGACCAGAGTAAATCAACATGAAAGAGGTATTATGAAAAATCCAAGAGAACTGGGATATCATGCCATATACAATGTAATATATCAGGGCGGGTATTCAAACATAGCCATAAACAAGATTCTGAGAAAAAACGAGCTGGATGGCATAAACAGAGGCTTTTTTACGGAGCTCGTATATGGAACCATAGAGAACAAGCTTTATCTTGACTATGTGATACAGAAATACAGCAGGCAGAAGCTGCAAGAGCTTTCAAAAGAAGTGCTCGTGATACTGGAGATGGGTCTTTATCAGATAAGAGAGATGGACTCAGTTACAGATTTTGCAGCAGTGGACGAATCCGTAAAGCTCTGCAAGAAGGTATTCCCGAAAGGAAGCGGATTTGTAAACGCAGTGCTGAGAAATGTCCTCAGGGACCCGGGTGCATTTGATATAGACATAAAAGCTCCTTTAGAGAGGATATCTGTAGAGTACTCGGTATCGCTGGACATAGCCGGCCTGCTTGCAGACCAGTACGGGATAGAGGAAGCGGAAGACATAATGTACGGCTTTTCCATGAAGCCAAAGCTATATATCAGAGCCAATTCACTTAAGACGACAGTTTCAAAGCTTGCGGAGCTGCTCAGGGAAGAAGGCGCAGAGCCTGAGGAAACAGAGGGAGTAAAAGATGCTCTCTCCGTAAAGAACTTAAAGAACATAGAAAACAGCAGAAGCTACAAAGAAGGTCTGTTCAGTGTTCAGGACATAAGCTCCATGAAATGCGTGAGAGAGCTTGGACCGCAGCCGGGAGAATATATACTGGATCTGTGCTCATGTCCGGGTGGAAAGACAGGCTACATCGCAGAGCTCATGAAAAACGAAGGCAGCATAGATGCCATGGACATATCCGAAAACAAGCTTGAGCTCGTCAAAAATACCTGCAGGAGGCTTGGCGTAAGCATAGTAAGAACAAGGCAGAACGATGCCACCGTATACAGCGAGGATATGGCCGCACGTTATGACAGAGTGCTTGTGGATGCCCCGTGCTCCGGCATAGGAATAATCAGGAGAAAGCCTGAGATCAGATACAAGACCATAAAGGACATAAGCTCGATATACAATGTTCAGCGAAAGATCATCCAGAACGCTTCGAGATACGTAAAGCCGGGCGGAGTGATTATCTACAGCACCTGCACCATAAACAGAGAAGAAAACCAATACATCACGGATGAATTCCTTAAAAAGAACAGCAACTTCGAAAGAGTTCAGGACGACATAATGATGCTTCCTTCTGACGGAGAGAGTGATGGATTTTATATATGCAAGCTGAAGCGAATCAGCTGATAAGGGAAGCAATTATGAAAACAGATATAAAGGGACTTACGCTGCAGGAGCTCAAAGAGCTCATTGTCAGCACAGGAGAGCCGGGATACAGGGCGGATCAGATATACACTTTTATCACAAAAGGAATCGAAAGCCTGGAAGACATACCTAACATACCGAAAAAGCTGAAGGAAAAGCTCTCAGAGATCGCGTATGTTTCAAAAGCGGTTGTATATCAGAAGCTTGAATCAAAGGAAGATGAGACAAAAAAATATCTTATAGAGCTTGACGATGGAAATATAGTAGATACAGTGCTCATGAAATACAGGCATGGACTCTCTATATGCATATCCACGCAGGTAGGCTGCAGGATGGGCTGCAAATTCTGTGCATCTACGCTGGACGGACTCGTGAGAAATCTTACCGCAGGGGAGATACTCGGACAGATAATAACGGTTCAGAAGGATGCCGGAGAGCGGGTGTCAAACATAGTCATAATGGGTTCAGGAGAGCCATTTGACAATATGGAGAATCTCGAGAGGTTTTTTGAGCTCGTGCATGATGAAAAAGGGCTCAACATAGGCTACAGGCATATAACGGTATCCACATGCGGCCTCGTGCCTCAGATAGAAAGGCTTGCAGAGCTTGAGATACCGGTAAACCTTGCGATATCCCTTCACCAGACTCAGCAGAGCGAGCGCGAGAAGATAATGCCGGTAGCAAGAAGCTACAGCGTAGAGGAGCTCATAAGCGCGGCAAAAGCCTACTCAGAAAAAACAAAAAGAAGAGTTACCTATGAGTATGCGCTGATAAGAGGCGTAAATGACAATCCTCAGACAGCCATGCAGCTTGCAAAGCTTCTCAGAGGGTCGCTTTCGCATGTAAACATAATCCCGGTAAACGAAATAAAGGAAAATGATTTTAAGAGACCTGACATGAAAAAAGTCAGGGAATTTCAGAACATACTGATCAGCAATAAAATAGAGGCAACAGTCAGAAGAGAGCTCGGAAAAGATATTTCGGGAGCGTGCGGCCAGCTAAGGCGAAGCACGATCGACAATAAATCTTAAATGCAGATTTTGTGGAGGAAACAGGATCATGGAGTATTATCTAAGAAGTCACGTCGGAAAAGTAAGGACAAACAATGAAGATTTCGTAGGGCAGTTTCCAATTTGTGAACAGGCACATATATTCATCGTATCAGATGGCATGGGCGGACACAACAAGGGCGAAGCAGCAAGCAGGATAGCTACGAATACGGTTATTTCTTCGATGCAGGAAAAGCGAAGCGAGATAAAAAAATACCTTGAGGAAGAGAAATATCAGAAGATTGCAGACCTGCTGACATTTTCCATAAGAAAAGCAAATCAGTCAGTATATGAAGAAGGCGAAAAAGAAGAATATTATGGAATGGGAACCACTATGGTGGCCGCCGTCACAGCAAAAGACATGCTGATGGTAGCCAACGTAGGAGACAGCAGATGCTATATAATAAGAAGAAACAGGATAAAACAACT
Organism: Clostridia bacterium; assembly: GCA_009929415.1. Classification (GTDB taxonomy): domain Bacteria; phylum Bacillota; class Clostridia; order Peptostreptococcales; family Filifactoraceae; genus Proteocatella. The sequence continues at coordinate 18,040 of SAAM01000011.1, forward strand.
TACAAGAGACAATTCATTCGTACAGGAGCTTGTTGAATCAGGTGCAATAACAAAAGAAGAAGCGCTCACTCATTCTCAGAAGAATGTAATAACAAGAGCGATAGGAACAGATTGTGACATAAAGATTGACACATATGAATTTGAACTTGAAGAAGGCGATATTTTGATATTGTGTTCGGACGGACTTACAAATATGATAACAGATGAAGAGATACTGAGAGTCATATCCTCAGAAGCCTCTCTGGAACAGAAATCAGACGAGCTCATAGGAATCGCGCTTGAAAATGGCGGACTCGACAACATTTCTCTGATATGCATAAAGTATGACAGTAAGGTTGGTGAAATATGATAAACAGACTGCTAGGAAACAGATATGAAATACTCGAAAAAATAGGAGAGGGCGGTATGGCCTATGTATACAAGGCCAGATGCAGGCTTCTCAACAGGATAGTGGCCATAAAGATCCTCAAGCCTGAATTTGGCAAGGATGAGGAATTCATCGAAAAATTCAAGAATGAGGCACAGTCAGCGGCCAGCCTTAATCAGCAGAACATAATAAACATATACGATGTTGGCCAGGATGAGGATATTTCATATATAGTAATGGAATACGTTGACGGAGAAAACCTCAAGGACCTGATACACAAAAAAGGCGCGATAGATCAGGAACTGATGGTGTCGATATCAAGGCAGATAGCACTTGCGCTCGAAGAAGCGCATAGCAAGAAGATCGTACACAGGGACATTAAATCCCAGAATATAATGCTTACAAAGAACAACATGGTCAAGGTAGCCGATTTCGGGATAGCCAAAGCCGTAAGCAGCTCGACAATAACCGCAGTAGGCTCCATAATGGGCTCAGTGCATTACTTCTCGCCTGAGCAGGCAAGAGGCGGATATGTTGATGAACGAAGCGACATATATTCACTTGGAATCGTAATGTATGAGATGATAACTGGAAAGCTTCCCTTTGAAGGAGATACCCCTGTAAACATCGCTCTAAAGCACATACAGGAAGAGCTCAGATTTTCTGACAGCGACAACATATCAGCAGAGATAAAGGATGTCATCAGAAAAGCCACTCAGAAAAGCGCGGACAGAAGATACAAGACTGTAAGCGACCTCATCAGAGACCTTGATTATATAAAAGAAAATAGGGCATTTGAAAACAACTTTTCAGATGAGACATATCATACACAGCAGATAGTGCCTGACGATCAGTACAAGATACTCTTTACTGACGTAAGCGAAAGCCGCGATGTAAACAGGCAGGCTGAAACAAGAAAGCCAAAGTCGGAGATCAGAAAATCGAAGGAGTCCGAAGAAGAGTCAGGCATATCTCCTGGAAATCAGGACAGAAGCAAGATCGTAATGATAGTAGTAGGAGCGCTCATTGCCGCACTGGTATTCGTCGGAGCCATATTCATGATAAACGGAGGATTTGGATCAATTGGCGGTCCTGATCAGATAGAAACTCCTGATTTTTCAGGAAAGACATTTGCCGAAGCCGAAGCCATAGCAAGAGAAAACGGAATAGAGCTCATAATTGCAGGCGAAGAAGTAAACAGTCTTTACGAGCCTGGACAAATAGTAAGACAGGATCCACAGGCGGGGACAAAAATCGAAGATGGAGACATTGTAGACGTAACAATATCCGCAGAAAAGAAAGAAGAAGTCGAAGTGCCTGAACTTACAGGCAAAAAGGTAGAGGATGCATCAAAGCTGATTGCAGACGCAAAGCTTGAGGAATCCGTGGAATACAAGTTTGACGAAAAAGTAGAAGAAAATATCGTCATAGATCAGACTCCAAGAGCAGGAGACAGGGTTGAGGCAGGCCAGACTGTAAAGATAATCGTGAGCATGGGAAAAGAAGAGAACAATATAGAACTTCCTACAGTAATAGGAAAATCAGAGCAGGAAGCACGAAACATACTCAAGAATTTTGACCTCAAGGTATCCTACAGAGAAGACAGAAACCAGAGCGAAGGCATAGTGCTGTCCCAAAATCCGAGTCCGGGGCAGAAAATGTCAACAGGATCTGAGGTAGGTATTGTAGTTAATAAATACGAAAAACCAAAAGAGATCAGCTACTCCATGGTAATAAGCCTTCCTAAGGACAGAGAGACAGTGAGAGTTCAGATAAAGGATGTCACAAAAGACAGCTTCATATACGACAAGACCGTAAAGCCTTCAGAAATAGGAGAAGTGCTTGAGGTGGAGGTAAGAGGCCTTCCTGGAGAAACAAGGGAATACAATGTATACCTCGACGGCGACTTCAGCAGCATCTATGCAAATCCAAAAGTACAGTTTTAGACAGCAGCAAATCAGAAACATGAAGGGAGAATTATGACAGGCACTATAGTAAAAGCAATCTCATCATTTTATTATGTAGAAGCAGAAAACAAGATATATGAAACAAAAGTGCGTGGAAATCTCAGATACAACAACATAGAGCTCGTTACGGGAGACAGGGTGGACATAGAGGTCCTGGATGAAGAAAACAGAAAAGGCGTGATATTCAAAAGCCATAAGAGGAGCAATCTTATGAAGAGGCCACCTGTAGCAAACATAACGCAGGCCATACTTGTGTTTTCTGTAAAATCTCCAGACCCAAATCTGTCGCTCATAGACAGGTTCCTGATAACTGCCATGAAAGAGCACGTCGAAATAATCATATGCTTCAATAAGATAGACCTTGATGACGAAAAGCTCATTGAAAGCCTTAAGGCAAACTACAGTGCAGCAGGATACCCGATAGTGCCAGTATCAGCAGAAACCGGATATAACGTAGAAGCGCTCAGAGATTATCTCAGGGACAACACTACAATAGTAGCCGGACCTTCAGGAGCAGGAAAAAGCACGCTGATAAACCAGCTTGTAAAAGATGCAAAGCTCAAGACTGGAGAGGTAAGCGAAAAAATAGGAAGAGGAAGGCATACCACGAGGTACACAGAGCTCATAAAGCTGGACGAAAACGCATTCATTGCAGATTCACCGGGGTTTAGCTCCATAGATATCTCAGATATCGAAGAAAGAGATCTGAAAGAATATTTTCCTGAGTTTTATGAATATGACGAGCAGTGCAGATTCGGTTCAAAGTGCATACATGAAAAAGAGCCGGCCTGCAGGGTGAAAGAAGCAGTAGAACAGGGACTGATAGCTGAAAGAAGATACGAGAGCTATCTTCAGCTTTTAAACGAAATAAGAGAACGCAGCAGCAGAAGGAGAAATTAAAATGGTAAAAATAGCACCATCGATATTATCAGCAGATTTTTCAAGACTTGGAGAAGAAGTAGCAAAGGTAGAATCAGCAGGATGCGAATATCTTCATATAGACGTAATGGATGGCTCGTTCGTGCCAAATATATCATTCGGGCCGGTAGTGATGAAGAGCATAAGAAAACAGTCAAAAATGGTATTTGACTGTCACCTGATGATAGACGAACCTGCAAGGTATGTAAAGGATTTCGCAGATGCGGGCGCAGATATAATAACGCTCCACTACGAAGCTACAAACCATCTCCACAGAGCAGTTATGGCAGTAAAGGAATGTGGCTGTAAGGTAGGAGTGTCTCTCAATCCGGCTACACCGGTGAGCGTACTTGAATATATCCTGGATGATCTGGACATGGTACTTATCATGAGCGTGAACCCGGGATTTGGAGGCCAGTCCTTCATACAGTCATCGCTCAGGAAGATAAGAGACCTCAAATCGATGATAATAGAAAGAAACCTGGATATTGAAATACAGGTAGACGGAGGCGTAAGCCCGACTACGATAGGAGATATAGTAGAAGCCGGAGCCGACGTGCTGGTTGCAGGATCAGCCATATTTGGAAAGTCTGATATAAAAGCGGCGGTTGAGGAGCTCCGGGAAAATGCAGAAAAAGAGTTGATAGTGTAATGAAGGCGGCAATAATCGCTAACGGCAGCATCGCAGAAACGAAAATGCTGACAGGACTGGCCGATGAATATGAACTGACAGTATGCGCAGACGGAGCCGCAAACAGGCTTCGCTCTGCAGGCATAGTGCCTGATTATGTACTTGGAGATCTGGATTCGATAGATGCTGAAACAAAGCTATATTTTGAATCACGCGGAGTAAGCTTCATAAGATTCAGCCCGGAAAAAGATTTCAGTGACACGCATCTGTGTGTGGAATTTCTCATTGAAAAAGGATTTGATGAGATAGACCTTTATGGCGCGCTTGGCGGAAGGTGGGATCACAGCCTTGCAAACTTTGGGCTTATGTATCATGCATATGAGAAAGGCGTAAAGCTGAGGCTGTTGGACAGCCATGACATAGCTTTCATATGCGCAGCAGGAAAATATGTATCAGAAAAAAGAGAAAATCAGCACTTTTCGATATTTGCAGTATTTGA
>SAAM01000161.1 GCA_009929415.1 Clostridia bacterium
ATTTCTGACATTCTTCCTCTTATTTCGCTTAGCGGAATGTTTACCGCATTTACAAGATGGCCTGCTTCATATTCGTCCTTCTCTCTTACGTCCACTATGAAAGCGTTGTTCTCTACAAGGTCTCTTACTGCTGTAACCGATACCTGCTCAAATATTCCGTTTAGTATATTTAGGCCTACGAGCGCCGCAAAGTTCACTACGTCTTTTGCAGTTCCGAACATAGGTGAGTAGCACAGCTCAAGCTCTTTAAGATCTTCAAGTGTAGCTCCCATGGTTATCATGGCTGCTATTACGTCTACTCTCTTGTCAACGTTTCCTTTTCCTATAGCCTGAGCTCCCAGTATTGTTCCTGTAGGTACTTCAAAAAGCAGTTTGAAGTGCATTGGATTGCTTCCTGGCATAAGTCCTACCTTGTCTCCCGGGATTATATAAACGAAGTCATAGTTTATCCCGGCTGCCTTTGCTGCTTTTTCGTTAAGTCCTGTTGATGCGGCATTCATTTCAAATACCTGAACGCATGATGAACCTATAACTCCTGTATTTCTGCTTCCCATTCCAAAAACATGATTTGCGGCTGCTCTTGCCTGTCTCTGAGCTGGTCCGGCAAGCGCCAGTTTTGTCTGCTTGCGTGTAAGTCTGTGATATACTTCGATAGCATCTCCCACAGCATATATGTTTTTGTCGCTTGTAAGATAATTGTGGTCTACCTTGATTGCTCCTGTTTCTCCTATTTCAAGACCTGCTTCTTTCGCGAGCTTTGTTTCTGGTCTTACACCTATTGCCATAACTACAACCTGCGCATCCAGAACTCTTCCTGAAGCCAGTTCAATGGTTTTGTCTCCTATTTTCTGTATTCCGTCGCTAAGTACAAGGTTTATTCCCTTATCCATCATTTCTTTGTGAAGTATCTGAGCCATATCATAGTCAAAAGGTGCCATAACCTGGTTGAGAGCTTCGACTAAAGTAACTTCATAACCTGCAAGCTCAAGGTTTTCTGCTACTTCCATTCCTATGAATCCGCCGCCTATTACGGTTATTTTTCTGGCATTGTTATCTTTGATATAAGTATTCAGCTTTTCTATATCGACTACATTTCTTACTGTAAATACGTTTTCGTTGTTTATTCCTTCTATTCCAGGAAGGATAGGGTTTGCTCCTGGAGAAAGGAACAGCTTGTCATATGATTCTTTATATTCTTCTCCGTTTTCGAGGTTCTTTACTGTAACCGTTTTTTCTTCACGGTTTATCGCAGTCACTTCGCTTCTTGTCCTTGCTTCTATGTTGTACTGATTTTTGAATACCACCGGATCCATCAGCACAAGGCTCTGGCTGTCTTCAACTATCCCGCTAAGGTGGAATGGCAGTGAACAGTTGGAAAACGAAACATTCGGCCCTTTTTCAAACATGATTATCTCTGCTGTTTCATCCAGTCTTCTTGCTCTTGCTGCTACAGAAGCTCCGCCGGCAACTCCGCCGACAATCAAAATTCTTTTGCTCATTTTAAATTTCCTCCATTATAATTTATTATTCCTATCTTATGAAATTGTGTGTATAAATTAACGATTCATAGCCTGGCAAAATATCTTTACCATCTTCATTTATTATTGTATACTTAAGTCACAAGTTTGTATAATAAATAACTTTTATGTACCATAAGGTATTGTTATGGCATTAATTTAACAAGGATCGGTGAGAAAATTGAATTTAGACTACCTTAAATCATTCTATTATATAGCGCAGTGCAACAGCATATCCAAGGCAAGTGAGATCCTGCACGTTACTCAGCCGGGGCTCAGCATGCAGCTCAAAAGCCTTGAATCAGAGCTTGGATTTTCTCTGATGAGCCGTTCAAACAAGGGTGTGCTCCTTACATCCGAAGGGGAGATAGTATATGATTATGCCAAATCCATATTCACCCTGGAAGAAAACATGTACAACAGCATAAATTCTCTGGAGCAGAAGAAAAACACCCTGTTCATAGCTTCCTGCAAGACATACGGTTCATACCAGCTGGCTTTCAATATATGCGACTTTAAGGATATCCATTCAGGGCTGGACATATGCATGGATACCTACAATACATCCGAAGTCATCGACAAGATCCTGAGCCACGACTACAACATGGGAATAATCAAAGGTCACTGCAGTCCTGAGGCAAAGGAAATGATAGAGGAAGTACCTTTTTATGATGACGAAATAGTTTTATGCATAAATCCTTCGTATTCCAAGGATGAGATAAAAATAAAGGAAGTAAAGAGAATCCCCCTTATAATGAGAGATTCTGATTCCGGGACGTATAAAATGGTAAAGAGATTCCTGGGGAAGAGCGGAATCGATATGTCAGATCTTGACATACTTATAAGAAGCAACTGCACGGAGATCATCAAATCCTCCATCCTCAAGAGCTGCTGCGCAAGCTTTGTTTCGAAAAGCTGTATTCAGAATGAACTGAAAAGCGGTCAGATGAAGATAATAAAAATCTCCGATCTTGATAATTTTGACGATCTGCGTTTTTCATACCACCTGATAAAAAGAAAGCAGTATAAGCTCAATACCTATGAACAGAGCTTTTACGATTTCCTGCTTAAAAATCAGTAAAACTGCCGAATTTAACACTCAATTGGAATTTTACAAAAAATGGTCCCTCAGTGGGACCATTTTCAATATCAGTTTATTCTTTCCACAAAAAATTTCTTCTTAAAAAATGTTGCCTTGTAGTCTATCTTCACGCTATTGGCCAAGATTGTCACATCATGCTTATAATACACCTTTATGTCATCTATCTCGGCAATTATGTCTTCGTCCTCAAGTTCATCCAGAACCAGCCTTATCCTTGGACCCACTCAGCTTTTATCGGCAAGATAAAGCCTGAATCCGGTTTCAGAGCTGGTTCCATATTCCGATCTGAATGCTTCGGCCGCAGCAGAGGTTATCGTTATATTCACGTTTGAACTCCCTTCTCCAATAAGACAGCAAAGACCTGTCAACTGCTTCATATATTGAAAAAATCATTCTGACTGTTGATTATTCTCAGAATCTCTTCCCTGTCGTTTATATATTGCTCCGAATATCTGATATTTTCGTTGTTGTTTTCTATTATATCATAAGTGTATGATGTGTTGAAATCCTTGATTATGGTCCCTGGCCTGTGGGACAGTATTATTATCCTCGTAGCAAGCTCCAGGGCTTCATCTACGTCATGAGTTATCATAAGGACTGTGTTAGATGTCTTGCTCCATATCGTTCTTATGAGCTTCTGCATATTACTTCTCGTGAAGGCATCCAGTGCCCCAAAAGGCTCATCCATCAGTACAAGCCCCGGCTTGTTTACCAGAGTCCTTGCCAGGGATACTCTCTGCTTCATCCCCCCAGAAAGCTCATAGGGTTTATATTTTTCATATCCAGTCAGCCCCACCAGCTCAAGATGTTTTTTTGTCAGCGCCTCTATCTCACTCTTTGGAAACTTTCTCATCTTAAGGCCGAATCCTATGTTGTCCTCCACGTTCAGCCACGGGTACAGTACAGGGTTCTGAAATACTACCCCTTTATGATAATCCGGTCCATCTATGGCTTGACCTTCCATCAGAGCTTCTCCTGAAGAGGGTTTTATAAATCCTGCCAGGATTTTAAGGAGCGTACTTTTCCCACATCCTGACGGTCCCAGCACACATATGAATTCGCCTTCGCCGATACTCAGGTTTATATCCTGAAGCACATCGGAATTGCCCTTTTCACTGCTATATCTGAAATACAGATCTTTAAGGGATACTACGCTGCCTTCAGGCTTTTTCAGATCCTCGGCCATTAAGATACTCCATTTTCTATATATGATGGATTTACAGCATCTGTAAATGTTTCAAGCTTTGGCTCGGTCATGAGGCTCTTCTGCTCGTATAGAAAGTCCGCTGTATCTTTAAGGTTTTCTGCAAGCGCGCCTTTCTTTTGTGATGTCCCAAAATAATCGGGGCTGAGCTGCTCCTCTGCTGTAAGCCAGATCGATCCCTGTGTCTGCTTGAGCGCTTCCTCTTCTGATATGTTCATAGCCTCCGCGATTGTCTTTACTGCGTCATCTCTGTCTTCATTATAAAGCTTTACCGCTCTGTCCAGCGCTCTGATATATTTTGTCACCATCTCAGGATGTTTTTGCGCGAAATCCCTGCTGACTATCTCCACGTTAGATGTTATTATGCCTTCTGCCGCCAGATCCTGGCTAGTTATTATAGTGCTTCCATCTTTGAGAAGATCAGAAAGCACTGGCTCCCAGCCGTATGCCGCGTCTATGTCACCTCTCTGCCACGCTGCATATATATCTGGCATCTGCATGTCCAGAAGCGTCAGCTCAGTTTCAGAAATCCCGCTGAGCTCCAGAGCCTTAAGCAGGCTGTAATGAGCAGTTGTTGCAAATGGAGTTGCAATCTTCTTTCCTTTCAAATCCTGCATGGACTCTATGCCGGATCCGTTTCTGGCAACCAGCCTTTCTGCTTCCCCAAGCACTTCATGCACCCATATTACTTCCGCATCCATTCCATTTGCAATGCCCAGAGTCGCTGAGGCCGATCCCAGCATGGCAAAATCTATGCT